>CAZZDF010000001.1:0-30090 GCA_964652915.1 uncultured Propionivibrio sp.
GTTCGCCGTCGCTGGAGAGCCGGCCTTCGGGGAAGATGGCAACGAGTTCGCCGGCAGCCAGTGCCGCCGAGACTTCGGCAAAGGCTTTTTCCATCATGACCGGGTCTTCCTTGGCCGGGGCAATCGGAATGGCGCGTCCGGCTTTGAAAACAAAGGAAAGGACTGGCCAGCGGAAAACGTGGTGATCCATCACAAAGCGGATCGGCCGGCGACAGGCGGCGGTGATGATCAGCGCGTCGACGTAGCTCACGTGGTTGCAGATCAAGAGGGCTGCCCCTTCAGAGGGAATCCGCTCAATGTCTTTTTTCTCCAGCTTGTAGATCGAATGGACGAGTAGCCAGACGATGAAGCGGATAAGAAATTCGGGTATCAGTCCGTAGATGTAGAGGGCCACAAAGGCGTTGCAGATGGCCGCAACGGCAAACAGGTTGGGGATCGACAAGCCGCTGGAAAGCAGCCCGGCCGCTGCCCCGGCGCCGACGACCATGAACAGGGCGTTGAAAATGTTGTTGGCGGCGATGATCCGTGCGCCGAAGTTGGGGTCTGAGCGAAGCTGCATCAGCGCGTACAGCGGAACGATGAAGAAGCCGCCAAACAGGCCGATGGCGAAGAGATCAAAGAGAATGTGCAATGTTCCCGGTGCCAGCAGCAGCGGCAGCATCGACAAAGGTTCGGCCGGAAGGACTTTGGGCGAGGCGAAGGCCAGGTCGAGGCAAAAGACGGTCAGGCCGATTGAGCCGAAGGGCACCAGACCGATTTCGACTTCTTTGGCGGAGAGTCGCTCACAAAGCAGGGAGCCGATGCCGATGCCGAAAGTGAAAATGCCGAGGAGCAGGGTGACACTCGTTTCGGTTCCGCCCAGCACGTCTTTGGCGTAGGCCGGGAACTGCGCCAGTAGCAGGGCGCCGAACAGCCAGAACCAGGAGATGCCAAGAATCGCCAGAAACACGGTGCGATTTTGACGGGCGAAGCCGATATTGCGCCAGGTTTCGGATATCGGATTCGGGTTGACCTTCAGGCCGGGCTGCGGCGGTGGCGCGTTGGGAATGCCAAGACTGCTGATAAAACCGGCGATGGCGGTCAGCAAACAGCCGGCGCTGATCCATGCCGTGCCGTTTTCCATGCCGGCCAGCAGCCCGCCGAACAGCGTTCCGACGAGAATGGCGACGAAGGTGCCGGCCTCAATCAGCGCGTTACCGCCGACGAGTTCATCCTGATGCAGGTGTTGCGGCAAGATGGCGTATTTCACCGGGCCGAACAGGGTCGAATGACAGCCCATCAGGAAGAGTCCGAAGAGCAGGATGTTGAGGCTGTGTAGCCAGAAGCCGACGCCGGCAATCAGCATGATGACGATTTCGAGCACCTTGACCAGCCGCGCCAGCGTGGCTTTGTCGTATTTGTCGGCTAGTTGTCCGGCCGAGGCGGAGAACAGAAAGAATGGCAGGATGAAGATTCCCGCCGCCAGGTTGGCCAGAACCGCCGGCTCCAGCGTCGTCCATTGGCTTGCCTGAAAGGTCAGCAAGACCAGCAAGGCGTTTTTGTAGAGGTTGTCGTTGAAGGCGCCAAGGAACTGCGTACCAAAGAAAGGCCCGTAGCGACGGGCTTTGAGAAGGGCGAATTGCGAACTCATGGGCGGGTTCCTTGATGCGGTAAATGCTTTTGCATGATTAAGTGTTTGCGGTGTCGTCGGCTTCGGCCATTTTCTTGAGCGTGACGTAGTCGGTCTTGCCGGAGCCGAGCAGCGGAATGGCTTCAACGTGCCGGATGCTGCGCGGCACAGCAAGTTCGGGCGAACCGGCGGCTTTGGCGGCAGCGAGCAGTTGTTCGCGGCGCAGGTCCGGCGCGGTGGTAAAGAGGACCAGGGCTTCGCCTTTGGCGGCATCCGGGCGGGTCGAGGCGGCGTGCATGAAGCCGGGCGCGGCATTGGTGGCAAGTTTTTCGACAACTTCCAGCGAGATCATCTCGCCGGCGATCTTGGCAAAGCGCTTCAGGCGACCGCGAATGTGGAAAAAGCCTTCGTCGTCGCGCACGACGATGTCGCCGGTCGAATACCAGCCGGCGCCGATCGACTGCGGGGCCTGAATCATGCCAGGCTGGTCGAAGAGGAAGTAGCCTTTCATGACGTTCGGCCCCTTGACATGCAAGGCGCCACCTTCGTCGATGCCGGGTACGGCTTCGAGTTGGTATTCCATGCACGGCATCAGTTGCCCGACGCTGCCGATGCGGCAGGCCATCGGCACATTCACCGCGACAACCGGCGCGCATTCGGTGACGCCGTAACCTTCGAGAATGCGGATGCCGAATTTTTCGATCCATAGCCTGCGCACGTCTTCCGAGAGCTTCTCGGCGCCGGCGACGACGTAGCGCAAACGGCCAAAGTCGTAGGGGTGGGCGTATTTGCCGTAGTTGCCGAGGAAAGTCGAGGTGCCGAAAAGCACCGTGCAATCGCGGTCGTAGACAATTTCCGGAATGACCCGGTAGTGCAGCGGACTGGGATAGAGAAAAACCTTGCAGCCGGAGACCAGCGGCAGCAGCACACCGCAGGTCAGTCCAAATGAATGGAACAACGGCAGCGCCATCATGAATTTATCGAGCGGCGTGAAGTCAGCGACGGCACGAATCTGCGCGACGTTTGACAGTACCGAGGTGTGCGAGTGCACGACGCCCTTGGGCTTGCCTTCCGAGCCGGAGGTAAATAGGACAATCGCTGGATCATCGGTGCTTTGCGGCAGTGCGGCACTCTTCGGGAAAGCGAGGTGCCAGAGCACCCACAACTTGTCGCCGGGGGTGATCGTCGATTTCAGGTCTTCAAGGTAATGCACGGAGATGCCCGAGAGCTGTTCGACCACCGCTTGCAGGCGGGCTTTTTCGATGAAGGCGCGGGAGGCGACGATGGTCTTGATGTTGGCAGCGGTGCAGGCGGCGCGCAGGCCGTCGGCGCCTGCGGTGTAGTTCAGCAGCGCGGGAATGCGTTTGCCGGCCGAGAGAGCCAGAACCAGCCCGAGCGTGGGTGCGGCGTTCGGGGTGAGGACCCCGATCACCTCGCCGGGCGAGGAGATCCTTTCCATGATGCGCATCAGGCCGAGCGCCATCTTGAGCAGGGTGCCGTAGGATTCTTCCTGCAGCCGCACATCTTCGACCAGCTTGTAGTTGGCACCGAAGGTCGCCTTCCCGTCGAGAAACGCTGTGAAAATGGTCCGTTGCGGGCGGGTGGCGACGAGCATGTCGAGCAGGATGTTGCGCATCAGTTCGCCGGAGCGGCGCCGGCGCAGTTTCGCCGATGGCAGATCGGGCATCGGGATGCTGCGGCGTGGCTGGATGGCGATGGTGACCTTGGGGAACAGCTTGCGCGGATAAACACCGGCCAGGCGGCCAAAGTAGCTGCGCGCCGCGCCGTCGATGCGTACCGGAACGACGGTGGCGCCGGTTTTTGCGGCGACAAAGGCGGCGCCGTCGTAAACTTTCATCAGCGATCCGGTTTTGGTGATCCGCCCTTCAGGAAAAATGACTACCGGCTTTCCGGTCTCCACCAGCTTGACGATCTGCTTGATGGCCAGCGGGCTGGTTGAGTCGACGGCCAGATGCGGAATGAAACGCAGCATCGGGCCCATGAAGGGGTGATTGGCAACCTGCGAATGCACCACGAACATTGCATCGACCGGCATCATCAGGCCGAGCAGCAGACCGTCGAGAAAGGATTCGTGGTTGGCGACGACCAGCGTGCGCGGGTTGATGAAGGTGCTGGTATCGCCGATCAGCTTCACCCGGAACACAGCTTTGAGAATGGTGCGCAAAATGATTTTGAACATGACAGCTCCGGGGGATATTTAGGCTTGAGTGGTTTGCGTGCGGCGGATGAGGCGGGCGACGATCAAAGCAGCAGCGGCAGTAGCCAGCAGATGCTTCAGGTTGTGTCCGGTCAGGATGCCGAGCACGGCGGCGATTTCATGGTCGTATTGTTCGGCAAATTTGGCGAAGACGTATAGTAGCAGCGCCCCGCCAAAGGCCCAACGATCGGCTTTCGGTTGCCCGCTTAGCCACTGCCAGAGGGGAATGAGGAGGATCGGCAAGCCCTGCAGCAGGAGATAGGGACGCAGATCGCCGGTGCCGCCCAATTCGGTGAAATACCACCAGAGGACGCTACCGACGGCAAAAATGGCGAGACCGGCGGTAAGTGGTGCGCTGGATTTTTGTTGGGTGTCGCCCCATACGCCGGCCAGCAGGCCGCCGCAGGCCAGCGCGATGGGCAAACGATCCCAGAACAGACCGATGTTGTCCGGCGCAAGGTGGTAGTAGGCCGAGCCCAGCGCGGTGAGGAAAAGGCCAATCAAAAACAGGCGATATCCGGCCCAGCCGCCGCGGATCGCCGGGTGATCGCCGAGTCGCTGAAGGCGGAACCAGCCCCATACGGAGACCAGCGCAAAACCGAGGTTGGAGATGACGTCGGCGAAATGCGGAATGCCCCAGAGCGTTTGTCGGTCGGCGAAGTCGTGATAGTTCGCCGGTTGCGTGACCGGGCCGTAGATCAAGGCTGCAGCGCAGAACAGGACGGTGATTACGGTCGGGAGATGACGGAGGGTGTTTTTCATGGCGTTGTTTTTCGGGTTTCAGTGCACTCAGAATGCACCGAATCCGGCGAGAAATATACCCGATAAGTAATGGTCGCTTTGTGTAGAATGAAAAGTATCGAATCCCAATACTAATTCAGGGGTGGCCATGAACGAAATCGATTTGCTGATCAGCACCATCAAGTGCCAGCTCAAGGCGCGCGGAATGACTTATCGTGATCTGGCGGCGGCTCTGGGCGTTTCCGAGCCGAGTGTCAAACGTATCCTGTCTTCGCAACGGCTTACTCTCGAACGGGTTGTCGAGATCTGCCATCACCTCGGCTTCACGTTGGCCGAACTGGCGCAGGAATCGGCGGCCAGCGAGCTTCGCCTGCATACCTTGAGCGAAGTTCAGGAGCGTGAGCTGGTCTCTGACGTGACCTTGTTGCTGGTCGCCGTTTGCGCCCTGAATCAGTGGCCGATCGAAGATATGGTGCGCGTATACCGTTTGAGCGAAGCCGAATGTATCGCACGCTTGCTGAAACTCGACCGTCTGCGTCTGATTCAACTGTTGCCCGGTAACCGCATCCGCCTCAACGTCACCCGCGATTTCGACTGGCGCCCGAACGGCCCGATCCGCAGTTTTTTCAAGCAGCAGGGCTTGGGTGACTTTGTAAACAGCAGTTTCTCCGCCGACGACGAGGTGATGTCCTTCTCGCACGCCATGCTTACCGAATCCGCGGTCGCCAAAATGCAGTCCGAAATGCGCCGACTTCGGCAAAAGTTCGCCGAACTGCACGAAGAAAGCCTCTCCGCCCCCATCTCCAAACGTACCGGCACCGGCATGCTGCTGGCCATGCGCGAGTGGGAACTCGATGCGTTTACGGCGTTGCGGCGGTAGGGAGTTTCATTTTTTTTAACCTTGTTCTTTGGCCGGACTTTCGACGTTTCGTGAGGCATCCCGGTTTGATGTAGAATCCGAAAAGAAGTTTACGTTTAAGACTCTTAACCGGCGCAGTCGACATAGCTATATGTATGTCAAAGGGTTAATTGAGACTCCATTAATAAAGAACGTTCTGACTAAGGAAAGCGTAATGACTGTAATAAAAATTGATGAAAAAGACTACGAACTCGACAGCTTGTCAGAAGAGGCAAAATCCCAGCTTGCAATGCTTCAGTTCGTCGATGCGGAACTGCAGCGCGTTAGTGCACAAACTGCTGTTTTACAAACAGCACGTATTGCGTACAGCAATGCATTGAAAGAAGCGTTGATTGCCCACCAAAAATTGAATTGACGAGGGCGTTATGCCGAGCTTTCAAGCCATTTCGCGTGAACGCCACGGAAAAAAGCGTTGGGTGCGCTTGTCCAATTATCGTTTTGCAGCTGCAGAGTCGGTAATACCGCTTGTTGCAGCAGAACTTCCCAAAGCCGCCATGTCCATGCCTGTTGCTTTCATTGAACAGGGGGCTGCCTATGTGCCAGCTGCAGTTTTGGGATTACAGCCCGAGAATAACGTGTTCGTTGCTCCCGACTGGCGATGGGTTGGTCAGTACATTCCTGCCGCGTTTCGCGCCTACCCTTTTGCTCTGTTAAAAACGGAAGACAATCAGCAGGCGCTATGTATCGACGAGGACAGTGGTTTGCTCACGGACAAAAGCAGCGGGGAACTGTTCTTTGCTGACGATGGGCAGCCGGCGCAAGGTGTTCTTGATATATTGAATTTTCTCAACCAAATCGAGCAGAATCGATTAGTTACAACCGTCGCGTGTGCTGCACTTCAGAAGCACGGCTTGATTCGTCCTTGGGCTATTCGATTGAAGTCTGATGACAGCGAGCAGCAAATAGCCGGGTTGTTCCAGATTGACGAAACGGCGCTAAATGCGCTTTCGTCGGAAGCGCTTTTCGAGATTCGTAACGCGGGCGCGCTGTCGATTGCCTACTGTCAATTGTTATCCATGCAACATCTGTCTTTGCTTGGTCAGTTAATAGAGGCGCAAGCAAAAGCTTCAAAACAATCTCTTGCGTTTCAGCAGCTTGCTCCTGGCGGTGAGTTGGATCTCGAATTTTTCAACAAGGGTGGCACTCTCGATTTTTCGGCATTACGCTAAGTTCCTGGCAACGTGCCGCAACATTGACCAGATAATTGTAAGACAAGAATTGATGTCGTTCAGTTGGTAAGTCTGATTGATGTTTCGCGTTCCGAGTTTGGACTGGCAGAGCATCCCTATTCTGTTTTTCCGGTCCATCGGAATCGTCTGGGGCGTATGTTTGAGAGGTGTGGTGTCGATCGGCACTACCGGATCGGTTGGTTTTTGTTCAGCACGAAGCATTGCTCGCGGGAGTAGATTCTTGTCTTTGTTTTCGGATTGTTTGGCATGTAATTCAAATTGCTGAGCTCAGGCCAAGCTGCTTAATATTCGATATGGTGCGCGGCAAGGCTAGATAGTCCGTCCCGCAAAGGTGTGAAGACAAAAATTCAGATGTTTATACGGCTTTCGGGCTTCGCCAATCGGGTTGCAGAGTCATATTGATTTGGGAAAACCGTTTAGTCATTGCGCCGTGAAGGTAAGAACGGCTCAGGGTTAAAAGCTACAACAGAATCGTGGGTTGACTGTCGGTGCCGATAAGGAACTTCTTACCCGAGCCAGGCATCGTCATTGATGATTGTTCGTGCTGCAGTTAGTTTTAACACGCCTTGCCCGAGGTTGCCCCCCACTGCGTTATAGACATCCAGATAGAAAGTTTCGTTGGCTTCTGGGGTATTATCGCCGATGATTTCAACTGGAATAACCGCCTGATTCTCGGTTGGGTAAAGATTGAGTGTGCCACTGGCGGGAAGGTAGTCGCTGCCGGACATCGCTGTGCCGTCGCGTGTTGTGTAGTCCACACTGAGTATTTGATCAGGATCGCTACGTACGCCAGTGAATTGAAGGAGGAAATAGGCGTAGGAGGTACCACTGTTGCCTTCTTTGACCTCTTTCTTGACTTCCTCAGGTTTGGTCGGTGGGCTCAGGTAGTTGGCTCGCAAACTCTGGTCGATCCATTGCTGGTGGGCGCTCACACGTTGCCAAGAGGCAATTTCACCAAAACTGCTATTGACGATAGTGTCCACATCAGGGTGAATGTCACCGCGACTAAGGCTGCTGGTGTAGCTTGCAATGCCGGCAACTTTGTTATGGATAAATGCCGGGCCGCCGCTATCCCCTTTGGCAATAAGCCCCTCGTCAAGTCCTGTTCCCAAGTTGCTTTGTGTATTCAGTTGTCCAAGGGCATCGTTGGTGGCGTTGCCATTGTCGAAGTCGGCGATGAGTTGAGTGCCGGGTAACGGCGTCCAGCCCATGATTGAGCCAAGATGACCCTTGAGTGTGCCGGCGTCCGTGTCAAAACGATTGCCTGCTTTGAGTCTGATTGGGCTGGATGTGTTGCTGTCTGTGGCACCGGTGCTGCCCAAGCCGGTTTGCCCATAGCCCAGTATGGTAAAGGACTGTCCAATTTCGTCGCTGGAACGATAGATGTTGTAGCGATTTGCCCCAACGGATGCCGAGGTGGATAACCAAACAATAGCCAAATCGTTATTGCTTTGATTGTCGTAACCGGGATGCTGCAAAATTTTGTTGGCGCTGAAAGATTGTGTGCCGCCTGGTGTTTCGAAGGACACGCTGGCCGAGCCGCTACTTCCTTCGAATAGGTGAGCTGCGGTCAGGACGGCGCGACCGTCAAAGAGTAATGTTCCGGTGCCGTAGTAGCCGCCGTAGCTGACGCGAACTATGCCATCGTAGCCTTCGCCGGGATAGGCGCGGTATCGGAAGTCGGTGTAGTGCGTGGTCGTCGTAACCATGTGCGCAATGTCCGAGAAGAACGAATACCATTATCTCATCTGGCCGGATCGCAGTCGATGCTTGCGTTCCCTAAGAAAACGCGATGGCAGCGTCGATGAAGTGTGGTCGCCTATAACGTTTTTTTGTTCATGGCTAGTGACAGTGGTCACATTTTTCGCGATAATTCGCAACTTCGAGTCGTGCGATGGTTGCACTTTGTTCTTTCCGCATGGTGTTTGTTTGCGTGGAGGTGGGGTGTGAGCTACCGGTTCAAGGAGTTTTCTGCGGTGAGGGGCATCAATTCTTCATTGCTTTGCTTCTTTGTCTCGCTGATCCACGATGATTGTCGTTTTCTACACCTGTTTTGCTGGAGTCTGTCCATGCAAAACGAGCTGATCCGGAGTTAGTCGCCAAATGGGCAATAAGTTCTCGAGTCGCTCGGATGTCGCCAGTGCAATCTGGGCTATCCGACGTCCCTTATACGTTGTGGGGGCTTTCAGTTTTGTAATCAACATACTGATGCTGACCCCAACGTTTTATATGCTGCAGATGTATGATCGAGTACTGGGGAGCCGAAACGAGATGACGCTCCATATGATCACACTGATCACCGTTGGTCTGTTCATATTGCTTTCCGGCCTGGAGTGGGTTCGCTCCAGGATTTTAGTGCGAGTTGGAGCGCAGTTCGATGCGGCGCTTAATAGTCGTGTATTCAATGCGGCATTTGAAACCAATTTGCGAACCAGTGGCGCAAACGCTGGGCAAGCCTTGGCTGATTTGACCAATGTCCGACAATTCATTACAGGTAACGGTCTGTTCGCATTTTTCGATGCGCCTTGGTTTCCTATTTATTTGGTCGTTATTTTCATTTTGCATCCGGTACTTGGTTGGTTTTCAATAATCGGTGCTGTTCTTTCAATTTCTCTAACAATTATTAATGAGTGGGCCACAAAAGGCCCTCTGACTCAAGCCAATCAAGCCGCCATTGTTTCCAACAATTACGCTACGAACAATTTGCGCAATGCCGAAGTTATTTCAGCAATGGGGATGCTCGACAATCTCCGTGCCCGTTGGTACAAGCGGTACAAAGACCTGTTAACCCTGCAATCCATCGCCAGTGATCGGGCAGGAACCATTAGTGCTTTCAGCAAATTCATTCGGATGACACAGCAGTCCTTGATTCTCGGATTGGGGGCTTACTTGGTCATTAAAGGCCAAATGAGTCCGGGGGGCATGATTGCCGGATCTATTCTGATGGGGCGGGCGTTGGCTCCCGTTGATATGTTGCTTGGCTCTTGGAAGAATCTTATTTCTTCGCGTGGTGCGTTTGACCGCTTGGAGAAAATGCTCAATCAGTTTCCCGAAGGTAAAGAAACCATGTCGTTACCTGCACCCAAGGGGCATTTGACGGCTGAATCTGTGGTTGCAGCGGCGCCCGGATCCAATGTGGCTATCTTGAAGGGTGTTTCGTTTTCTTTGGCACAAGGGGAGGCGCTCGCAATAATTGGACCCAGTGCCTCAGGGAAGTCTACATTGGCGCGTTTGCTCGTCGGTGTGTGGCCTGCAGTACAAGGGAAGGTTCGCCTTGATGGCGCAGACGTGTTTACGTGGAACAAACTTGAACTGGGGCCCAACATTGGCTATCTGCCACAGGATGTTGAGTTGTTTGAGGGGACAATTGCTGAAAATATTGCCCGTTTCGGCGAGATCGATCATGAGAAGGTCATTGATGCAGCACAGAAAACCGGTGTGCACGACATGATTCTCCATTTTCCCCAAGGCTACGATACACCAATCGGGGTGGCTGGAGGATTCCTCTCTGGCGGACAGCGGCAGCGAATAGCTTTAGCACGTGCTGTTTATGGCCATCCTTCGTTAATTGTGCTGGATGAACCGAATGCAAGCTTGGATGACGCCGGTGAAGCAGCATTGGTAAAAGCCGTCGATGCTCTTAAGAAGGCGGGGTGTACCGTTGTATTGATTACGCACCGTACTAGCATTATTTCTTCTGTAGACAAAATACTTCTATTGCGTGATGGGCAAGTGGCTGCCTTTGGTCCCAGGGATGAAGTCATCGCCGCGCTTTCACAAGCAGCAAAAGCAAACGCTGCGTCGACGTGATTGACAGCGCCCTAATCGTATTCGTGCTTTTGTATTCCTCGACCAATAAATTGATTGCCAATTCAAATGTCGCCAAAACCAAACAAAATAGTTAAAGCGCTGCTTACCCTTGGTAAACCTGTTGATGAACAACAGTTGGAAAACGTCGCCGAAGGCATTACGGACACAAGTAAACCCGTAGTTGTGGGATTGATCCTGTTGGGCGCATGCCTGTTCGCTTTTGCTATATGGGCCTTATTTGCGCCTTTGGACGAAGGGGTTCCAGCGATGGGTACTATTACCGTCGAGTCGAAAAGAAAAGTCGTTCAGCATCTAACCGGTGGCATCATTAAAAAAGTGCTTGTCAAAGAATCTCAAGAAGTTAAGGCCGGTGATCCGTTGATTCTTCTGGACGACACGACAACGAAAGCGAATTTTGATGCATCGCGACAGCAGTACTATGCCTTGCAGGCGCAAGCTGACAGACTTCAGGCTGAGTTGTCCAAATCCGATTCGATTACTTTTTCGCCTGGTTTGCTCAACGCATCGGATGACCCTCTTGCCGTAGAAAATATGTCCATTCAGCAGCAGTTATTCCTGACACGTCGCCTCGCCTTGCAAGGGGAATTGGCAATTCTGTCGGCTGCTGAACACGGTGTTGTTGAGCAGATTCGGGGGTTAGAAGCACAGGCTCGTGGAAAAAAAGAGCAACTTAAATACGTTCAAGAACAACTTGAAGGTTCAAGGGAGTTGGCAAAGGAAGGTTACCTTCCACGGAACAAATGGTTTGAGGAGGAGCGCCTGGCTTCGGAGTTGCAAGCGTCATCAATTGAACTGCAATCTACGGTGTTGCGCGCAAAAAGCAATGCTGTCGAAGCGAAGCAGCGAATGGCTCAGCGTCAGAGAGATTTCCAGAAAGAGGTGGAAACACAGTATGCAGATTATCGGAGAGAGTCTCTGAATGCTGCGGAAAAGCTGCGTGCAGCAAGAGAGGACTACTCGCGTTCGACAATACGGGCGCCTGTTGATGGGTTTGTCAATGGCCTTACTGTTTTGACCGAAGGAAGTGTCATTTCTCCGGCGGGGCGCTTGATGGATATTGTTCCCAAGGACGAAAAACTGATCCTTGAAATCAAGATTGATCCGAATGTGATTGATCGCGTTCATCCGGGACTGCCTGTTGATATAAACCTTCATGCTTTTGCCGATGATCCGAGCCTGGTAGTCGAAGGGGTTCTTGAATCCGTGTCTGCCGATTTGGTATTTGATAGCAATCCCAATGTCCCTCCGCATTACCTTGGGCGGGTTCGTGTCACCCCAGAAGGGTTAAAACGCTTGGGTTCCCGTACGCTTCAACCGGGAATGCCGGCACAGGTAACCATAAAAACCGGTGAGCGTACTTTGGTTCAATACTTGCTCAAGCCATTGCTTATGCGTTTATCTGCGTCGATGAAGGAGAATTGATGTTATTCCACTTCAAATATTCTGGTTGGTTGATGTTGCTGAGTACGCTAGCAGTTTCATCAGCCAGCGCCGTAGATTTAAAAACCGCCTATCAGGCAGCCATTTTGTACGATGCCGAGTTACTGGCCGCTAAGGCGAGTATGGAGGAATACGAGGAGGGCGTTCCGGTTGCGCGAGCGGCACTTCTTCCTCAATTGAGCTATTCAACACAGAGAAATAAGGCTGAAACAACAACTGAGTATCTACATACTCGCAGGCCTGATTCGGAGTCGGGACGTTACGATAGCCGATCTTCGTCACTGAGTTTTAGGCAAGCACTTTTTCGGAAGCCCGCTTGGGATGCTTTGCAGGGGGCTAAAGCGCAAGCAGAAGCGGCTCAAGAAAACTATCGGTTCGAGATACAGCACGCGGGGTTACGGGTTTCTTCCGCCTATCTGGAAGTTCTTGCTGCCCGTGAAGGGGTAGCGCTTGCCCGAAATCAGTTGAAAACTATGGAAGCGTGGCTTGGACTTGCTGAAAGGTACTTCAAGGCAGGGCGTGGTACGCGTGTTGACGTAGAAGACGCTCGGTCACGTCGCGATATGGCTAAAGCAAAAGAAACAGAAGCCAATCAGCTCTTGTTGACTGCCACGCGTAACTTTAAGGTTGTTTCGGGAATTGACGCAGAGAAGATTCCAGAAACCAATCCAAGAGCCTTAGATCCTGAACTGATGCGACTGAGAGAAGAGAACCAGTGGTTGCAGCGTATTGAGGACAATAGTCCGGAAATTCAGTCCTTGCGTAATCAATTGTTGGCAGCCAAGGCAAATGTTTCGCAAGCATGGGGGGGGCACTTGCCAACAGTCGACCTTGTTGCGGCACGCCAGTTTAGCGAAAGCGATACGGTAAACACCATAGGTACGGCGTCGACAACGGACTATGTCGGAATTCAAGTCAACGTTCCTCTTGTTAGTGGAGGCGGGGTCATTGCGCAAACCAGGCAGGCGCAAGCCCGAGAAGAGAGAGTGCGGCAAGCTCTTGAATCCACTTGTCGTAAAACGATTGCGGAAGGGAGTCGCTTGTATTCGGCCGTAGAACAGGGAATCGAACAGGTGCAAGCGCTTAATCAAGCAATATCGTCGGCAAAGGAAGCTGTTCAAGGAGAAAAAAAGGCGGTCATGGCTGGAACTCGAACCTTTGTGGACGCGCTTGACGCAGAACGCAGGCTGTTTGAGTCCATGCGAGAACAGGCCTTGTCGGTCTACTCGTTAGCTAACAACCGATTGAAGTTCTTGGCTTTGGCTGGCGTAGTGGACGCGGAAGCCGTCGAGGTTGTCAGCGTGTGGTTAAATTCGGCAAAAATGTAACAGCAACCTTTGGTGCGATCAAATGTGAAAATTCTGATCAAGGCAACTGTTAGTGTTGTTTTCGCGTCAGAAAATGCATGGCCGTTTGCCGTAAACCATCGTTTACGGATATCGGAGGCGACCAGCCCAGTAGGTTTTGCGCTTTGGAAATGCTTACTTGCAATGATCCACACAGTCGTTGCGAAGTATCGCGCTTGCCTAATATAGTGCCCATTATCCTTACGCACAGCTCAGGAACGCTGATTAAACGCGCTTCGACGCCAAGGGCTGCGGCTGTTCGAACGAGCAATTCGGACGTCGACAAGTCCTCGCCGTCGCTCACCAAGAAAAGCTGATTTGCAGCGGCTGGATGATTAATGCAGGTGGTTATTAAGTCTATGAGATTATCCAGGGCCACCAAGCTACGCTTGTTGTGAATAGTCCCTAATGGCAATGGTACCCCCCGATAAAGCCATTGCATCATATTTAAAAAGTTTGCTTTGACTCCGGGGCCATACACAAGAGGCGGGCGAATAATCACAACCTCCATTCCTGTAGTTTCCGAAATACGCATCAACGCTTTTTCTGCTTCCCATTTGGAAATGGCATATGAATCCGTCGGGTGAGGTATATTGTCCTCAGAATAGACAAGATTTCCCCCTTCACCATTAACCTTTACAGTGCTGACGAAGACGAATCGTTTTACTCCTGCACTAATCGCTTGGCGCGCCAGGTTCAGAGTTCCTTCGGTATTCACCCGAGAATACGCCTGCAATGCCTCAGTTGATTCTTCTTGTTTTTGATGCACTCGCCCTGCCAAATGCACGATGACTTGGACGTCTGTAAGCGCTGCTGTCCAATCGGTATGGCAATCAATCTCGTTAACAACGAAAGGGGGGCTGCCGCCAATAACTCCACGCTCGCCCCGAACTACGGGGCGAACACGGTAGCCATTTTGAGTAAGGCTTTCACATAGCGCTCGGCCAATGAATCCATTTGCACCAGTAACAAGCACATTGCCCATGAATAATCTGTCGTGAACGAGAAGAAAAAGACTTCACATTATCTCTCTAAATAACGCCGAGTAAGCCTTGCCTAGAGCCTCGGCTGAAAAGAGTTGTTCGTATCGTTTGCGCGCCGCGACGCCCATGCGGTTTGCCAAAGATTCATCCAAGAGCAGGGTGTTCATTGCCTCAGTCAAGGACACGGGATCTTCTGGTGGAACAACGAAGCCTGTTTCCTCGTGCGCATTCACAAACGAAGTGCCGGTTCCTATTTCACACGACACCATTGGGCGACCATACATCGCAGCTTCCACCAATACCATTCCATAGGCCTCTGAGCGACGATGTGAAGGTAGAACCAAAGCACGGCATCGCTTGATTAATGCCACTTTTTCCGTGTCTGTTACCTGCCCTGCAAATACAACGTTATCGGCCTCGCACTCTTGTGCTAAAGCCTTTAACCGATGACCTTCTGGCCCCGAACCCGCGATCACTATCCGGGCCCCCAAGTTCTTGGCGCCACGGATCAAGAAATCCAGCCCTTTGTAGTAACGCAAAACGCCGATGAACAAAAAAAACGGTTCATTCAAACGAATACCTACTCGCTCAAATATTCCGTCATCGCCTGTGTTGGGATACGAATGTTCATCAATCCCGAGTGGAATAACACGAACCTTGTGGCGGATGGATGGGTCAGAAAGAACGGGGCTTGTACGCGCATAGGCCGGACAGTTAGCCACGATGGTTCGCATGCTACGCAGTGTTTTCCACATGAGGGGTGCATAGGCGGTACCCAGCCAGCGCTGACGAACCACATCGGAAATATAGGTAAGTACAGTCGGCCGGTCTGGTTGAACAGTGGCGTGTAAAACGTCGGCAAAAGGCCAAGGGAAAAGGTAATGCACGATATCTGATTCACGGGCCAACCGGGCGAAACAAGAGAACGCGGCTCTCCCTCCAATATCGCACGATGCTGGAGCCGCCCACGAACGGCAGCGAACGACCCGAGCCTCCGGTTGCATGAGTACACTGGGAGTGGGGTGCGGAGAAAGGGTAAATACCGTGTTATCTACCCCGCAAGCTTTGGTAGATAATGAAATCTGGCGAATGGCCTCTTGCAGGCCTCCTGTGGGATCGGGAAAATAGGTTCGATAAACATGTAGCGCTTTTGTCATGTATCTCCCCTGTCTTTATCCTGCGATGGCATCAAAGTAAACGCGCGTTGTTTCTTCGGCTGTTTTACGCCAGGTAAATTCAACTGATCGGGTAATCCCTCGCCGGGAAAGGTCTTCGGAAAAAGATTTGTCCTCCAGTATTTGTCTCATCGCCTCGGAAATTGCATCGACGTCCATTGGCTCAACAGAAACACCGGCATCGCCAACGACCTCGGGCAAAGAACTACAGTTAGAAACGATAACAGGAACTCCGCAGGCCATTGCTTCAAGGGGGGGGAGACCGAATCCTTCGTAGAGAGAAGGAAAGGCGAACGCAACCGAACCACTGTAAATCAAAGGCATATGCTCATCAGGCACATAACCGAGCAACCTGACAACTCCTTTGTCAACCAAGGGCCTTAGCTTCGCTTCGATAGAACTGGTTAACCAGCCACGCATACCAACCAGTACGAGCGGACAACGTGCCTGCGTTTCTTCCGGAAGTTTTGAAAAGGCATCAATTAGCGTTGAAATGTTCTTTCTCGGTTCAAGTGTTCCCACGGACAGGAAATAGTTGCCATATTCAAGCGCGTGCGCTGAAAGTACACCACGGCACTCAACTTCTGTGTGCGGGCGAAAAACAGGTGAAACACCCAAAAGGACAGGGTGTATTTTCGACGGATTGACGCCGAAAACCTCAATCAGCTCATTTTTGACAAATTTGCAGTCGGTGATAATGGTAACCGCTTGTTCAAGAGAGCGTGGAAAGTAGCGATCCATTGCCATTAGCCGATCCTTGGGGTGCGTTTCCGGATGACGAACCCAAGAAATGTCATGAACGGTAATTACCGTCGGACCCCGAAAACGGTATGCCAGATAATTCGGGTCATGATACAAATCGACCGGGTGATGCATTAGCCCAGCCGAAAAGCGAGCTTGAGTAAGCATTCTTGAAACGACATATGCACGCGGCAAATATTTGCGGATGCGCGCTTTGACCGCAACGATGTTTTCAATGGGCGCTTCGCGTAGTGAGTCGCCCCAACCGTGACCATAAAAGTACCGTGGATCGATCTCTTCAAACGCATTCAGCTCCTTGCCAAGGCTATAAACATACTGGCCGATACCGGTTCGTGGCGACAATAGAGAAGTTGCGTTGATTCCGATGCGTATCTTTTTTTCTTGCATTACCTGGGGGCTTTCCGAAAAACAACATTCATCGACAAATCAACTTTGCGAGGCAAACATCCATGCCAGCGTATCCTGCAGCGCAATCGAAGGCAAACTGCCAATACACCTTTCCAGTTTGCTTACATCACCTTGCAAGTGCTTTACCTCATTGGCTCGGACGAACGCAGGGTTCACCACGACATCAATCCGGTAACCTGCAATTTTTTCCATCATCGCCAATACTTGCGTTAGCGACCAGGCTGTGCCTGAACAGACATTAAACACCTGCCCGGTTGGCGCCTTTTGCAAAAGTCGACAATAGGCTTTGGCAACCATCCGTACATCGGAAAAGTCCCGCTCAACATCGATGTTACCAAGTTCGATTCGCTTTTCGCCCCGCTGAAAATGCCCGACAATCTTGGGTAAGAGAAACTGCCGCGCTTGACCTATACCGGTATAGTTGAACGGACGAACAATCACAATTGGCAGTCGATCCATCCACAAACGAGCCATATACTCCATTGCCAACTTGCTTACTGCGTAGTCGTTGGCAGGGTTGGGAGGGGTTGTTTCGCCCAGACAACCTTCGTTGGAGTTTCCGTAAATATTGGCACTGCTAGCTAGAAGCAAACATTCAAGCTGAGGAGCCTCTGTTGCCAGAACCTCCAGGAGGTTTCGGGTGCCAATGATATTTATCTGATAAATGGCATCTGCATTTCCATGGGCAACAAAGGAAATAGCCGCCAAGTGGATAACAACCGATGGTCGAATTTCGCGCACCACTCGACCAAGTTCTGCTTTGTCTAACAGGTCAACCCGATAGCTATCCGGACAATCGTCTGGCAATACGTCTGCGCCAAAAACGCGAAACCCTTCGCGTCTCAGTTCTTCTGCAACATATGAACCGGTAAAACCATTCAAGCCAGTAATCAAAGCCCTTTTTTCAGTCATCGACAATTTCCAGAAATAAATAAATCAAAAAAATCAGTTAACATTAGCGTCCCTTCAATGCGTGTGCAAAGCGGGATGTTGATGTTAAACCCAGGTAATCATTGCGCATATGCTCGATAAAGGCCGCTTGTTTTGGCATTGTCAAAGGATGAGGGTGCGAAACCCGAGCGCTGTTTCATTTTTTGAATAAGCCAACCCCCGCACATAAGTTACCTCTTTGTTGTTTTTGCAGTTCAATTACTCGACAATTGGTCGTTTTTGGGTTCAATTGTGAATACATCAATTGAAATATTCGTCCCTCTCAGCGCATGGCGACCAAGCGAGATAGATTTGTAGTAAGTTAGCCTATTGTTTGCTCCCGAACCGATAACCAGCTTCGTTGGTAAGTCGCGGGCAGCTCGTTCGAGTCGCGAGGCAAAATTTATACAATCGCCAACCGCAGTATATGTGCTGCGGAATGGGGTTCCCAAATCCCCGACCAATGCTGTGCCGCTTTCGATTCCGATGCGCACGCGAACGGGCTCGGCACCGCGGCTACTGCGTTGCGCGTTTAACAAAGCTACTTCCTGGAAAATTGCTAAAGCGGCTGTAACGGCCTTGTCGGCCTGGTCAGGACAAGGCAATGGCGCTCCCCAGAAGGCAACCAGACCATCGCCCGTATATTTGTCAAGCGTCCCATGTTGTGCAAGCACCGGGCGGGTAAGACAATCAAGAAAATCTTTGGTCAATGCGGCAGCATCGTCCAGCGGCAAAGATGAGGTCATGCGCGTGTAGCCTTCCATGTCCGCAATCAAAACAGTGACGTCGCACAAAACGGGTTCCAGACTGTAAGAGGCTTTTTCACGTAATAGCTCGTTCAGTACCGGCTTTGCAACGTAATGAGAGAATGTGTCGAGCAGGCGCCTGGCTCTACGTTGCGAGCGCCACCATTCGTGTGGAATAGCAACAACCAGAAGAAAAAAGTACGCTGTTAGTGGGGCTGCGATAGCGCCTTCTGCCTGGGTTTTTACTCCCAAGAATGCCAATGCAAGCCACGCCAGAACGAGAAAAAACAGTATCAGAACGCTCGACCAAGCGGACATTCTGGCCATCAAATAGGCAAACAAAAATACCGTTGTAATCGTCCAGCCGATAACCAGCGCACGAGCTGACCAAGCACCGTTTGCACGCCCTTCTGCAATATCAAGAAGGCCAGACAAACTGGCTGCGTGAACCATGACACCCGCACTTAGGGAAGACAGGGGGGTGCTGACGCGATCACCCAGCCCCAAGGCAGAGGATCCAATAAGAACGTAGCGCCCTTTTAGCAACGATGCAGGTGCGCGTCCGCGCAATATATCGGCGGCCGAAATAACAGTATATGAGGCGGGGGTATAACGATAAGGCACTCGCCAATTGCCCCTCAAATCGAAGGTCTGGCCGCCTGACAGTTCATCTCCTTGCGCGGCACATTTGAGCAAAACGTAAGAAAGATGGGGAAAAGTCATTCCTTGGTAATTCGTTAGAAGTGGAATCCGCCGTAAAACGCCGTCCGGATCAGGCGTATACCCGATGTTCCCGACGCAAGGCGCCGTGGACAAGCTGGCGTTATTGGCAATGTAGCCAAACGCCGTTGGAATGTTACGAACTCCTTTTGTTATTTCCCCTCCGGCCAGTACGCCTTGATCTAGTGGCACATTGCGCGGTGTGTAATCAAGGATTTGCGCGAGTGCTAATGGCGCGTGGATGGCAAGCATAGCTAAGCGGAAATCACCTTCCTGTTCTGCTGGTTCTGGGAGGACGACATCAAGCGCGACGGCGCGTGCGCCAAAATCCCCTAACAGGATTTCGATCAGATCGGCAAGCTCCCCACGAGACCATGGCCATGGCCCGATTTCTCTCAGAGCATCTTCACTGATATCGACAACCGTCAGGCGCGACTCTGCGCTTCGATCAACACCTATCACAAGGAAAACATCGCGAATTCCTTCGTTAACACGAACAATGTAGTTTGTGTTGGTAAAACTAATCCAAATGGAAATTGCGCATGCCGATAACGCAAAAAACACCCGTAAAGACCATGTGGTTGAAAATTGGCGAGCGAGCCTAGAGAGCATTTAGAGAAGCCGGTTGCAGGAATGACGTCCAGGAAACGTTGCCATTATGGAAACCCCGGCGCAATACGAAAAAGCCCGGAAACCACAAAGAACAAGAGCATGCCGACTATGCTGCCCAACAAGTTTCCCAGCATGTCGAACAGACAAAAGCCACTCCCATAGAAATGGTCCCAGCATTCTTTTAACCAACCGATCACAAAAACAAGTGTAAAAGCTATAGCATCAGGCAAGAAAAGTAGTGCCACGAGCGTTAACCAAAAGCTCCACACAAAGTGCTTACGCTTATCTTCTTCCCGCATTTTTGCCGGGATAGTGCGCATGAGAGAAGGTAGGTCTGTCATCGCTGTAACAAAAATGACTCGGATTTGGCCATTGTTCCGGAAGAGCTATCGCAATCAGAATTTAAACCTAGCCGAATTATGATGCACGACAAGATGTGGTCAGTTTCTGTACGCGTAACTGATCTGATATAAGAAAGGACCGCGTTCTCGCTATTCATGGTAAATGCAGGCTACTTGTTGCCTGTGGACGAATCAGGATCGGCAATTGCCGCTTCACGAAGCGCTTCAGGAGCACGAACAATCAATCGGCGCAAATCCTTTTCCACCACACCTTTTTGAATTAGGGCATGGATGGCTCGGGATACCGTTTCACGACTCGTATTGACCATAATGGCAATTTCCTGCTGCGTGGGCATCTTTTCGATGACAACAAGTCCCCCGGGAGCAATTTTTGCCGATTGATTGAGCAACGCAAAAACACGTTGAAAGGCGTTGGGAATAGCAAGAATGGCACGATAATTTGAGGCGTCACGAATCTTCGATGCCATTCTTTTTAACATTCGCTCAGCTACAAGCGGGGTGTTGTAGATTAGATCCAGTGCTTGAACTCGCGGCAGAAATGCCACGAGCGAAGTTTCGCTGGCTACCACTGAAGCTGATCTAGGCAACCCATCGATGATTGCCAAGTCGCCGAAATAGTCACCCGGAGAAATGATCGAAAGGCCTATTTCGCGCCCTTCTTCGCTGACATCGATTGCTTGAAGTCGTCCTGACAATAAGAAAAGAAGATGTTCGCCGCTATCCCCTTTGTGCAAGACAAACCCGCCGCGCGGAATCTTTTTAACCAGAAATGCTGATGCCAAACGATCCAAGGTCGCCTTATCCACTCCTTTCAGTAATGGAATATTTTGCAAGTGAACGGTGATGATCTGCTGTGCAGGTGCAGCGGCTCCTCCCGGCTCAACGGGTGGAGTCGCTACGGGCAGCTTTTCATTACCAATCGTCATGCTGTCCAGCTGGGAACCAGGAACGGTGGGAATAAACTACTCGCGACCAACTCTTACCATGTCCGCTTCGACCATCATGGCCATCAGGCACTCAAGGTCAGTTTGCGCTGTCCATCCTAGTTTATTGTTGGCCTTTGCCGGATTGCCCAACAAAACTTCAACTTCTGCGGGGCGGTAAAATTTTGGATCAATGACTACGTGATCCTCATAGCTCAGCCCGACATGACCGAAAGCGATGCGACACATATCGCGCACTGTTGTCGTTCGTCCAGTGGCTACCACGTAGTCGTCCGGCGTATCCTGCTGGAGCATCAGCCACATGGCTTCGACGTAATCGCCTGCAAAGCCCCAGTCGCGTTTTGCGTCAATATTACCGAGGCGTAGTTCCTTCTGTTTGCCCTGTTTGATCCGCGCCACGGCATCGGATACTTTGCGTGTAACGAACTCGATCCCGCGTAACGGGGATTCGTGATTGAACAAAATACCACTCGAGGCGTGCAGGCCAAAACTCTCGCGATAGTTGATTGTCATCCAGTGGCCGAACAATTTGGCCACACCATAAGGGCTGCGAGGATAAAAAGGCGTTGTTTCGCTCTGAATAGTTTCCTGGATCAAACCGAACATCTCGCTGGTTGATGCCTGATAATAACGTGCCTTTGGATTGACGATACGGATCGCTTCTAGAACATTCAACACGCCAACTCCGGTAACGTTGGCCGTCAGCACCGGCTGTTCCCACGAAGTGGCGACAAAACTCTGAGCCCCCAAGTTATACACCTCGTCGGCCTTTGATTTTTCCATCGCGCGAATCAAAGCAGAAAGATCGATCAAGTCACCATCAAGCAACTCTACGGTCTTTTCGATTCCCAAGTAACGCAAGCGCCACAAAGTGTCAGTAGAACGGCGAGCGTGCAATCCGAAGACCTTGTACCCCTTATCAAGAAGCAGCTTCGCCAGATATGCCCCATCCTGACCTGTGATGCCGGTAATTAAAGCACTTTTGCTTGTCAATTTATTTTCTCCAAGAAGAATGATCAATAAAAACGTAATAACCCAAAGCCGTAGCCAATTGCTAACCAAGAAAACGATAGCTGGCCAAAGCAACAAGCCAAGGCATTCCTAACTTCATTTCAGGCATAGACTAGCAAAGCTGCCAAAGCGATGATTGTTTCACAATCGGTACTGCCAGCCAATTTGTATCAGTTGTTCCTGATGCTGAAATATCGAAATGTTTTCCCGGTTATAGATATATTGATACTCAGCAATAATTGAATGGTTTTCCAGGACGGGGAAGCTAATGCTGGTTCTAAACACATCAGTGTTCTGCTTTCTTGAAACGTCAATCAATCCGGGAGAATAACTATCCTCAGCTTGCCAGTATTGATGCTGCCAACCGATTTCTGCGATGGAATCCTTCACGAAACGGAATTTTCCTTCTAGGCTAACAAACCCTCCTTTACGGTCACCTCCCGGACGATTATTAATTTGTTGATCAAACAACGCTCCTGCACTTGCCTGCCAAGCAAAGTCTTCTGAGTAGTGGCGTAGAACGCCGCGTGCTTCGAAAACATTCCCATTGTAGCTTGGTAATAAAGCATAATACATGCTCGACCATTCGCCGACGATGAGCGCTTGCCACCCGGTGGGAAGGTTAAGTGGCGGTTGTATCTGCAACTGTACCTGACCCTGATTCAAATACGAATGGCCTCCCAGTGCGGTCGCGCTGCCGGCTACTCTGCCGCGAAAGATCCAACCTCCGAGATACCAAGCGCGTTCCATGCCGGCAGACAGGGACGATGTGTCGAGATACGAAAGGTTGTCGTATCGACGCGCTTGAAATTGCAAGAATCCAAAACCGTTCTCCAAGATAGGAATGTCACGAAGGTAGTCTGCAGAGAGCGTGTAATATTGGTCGCTTGTCGGGCGATAGGCGGGTAGAAGAACCAAATCCACTTTGTTACTACCACTGCCAATACTGAAATTGGGATTGCTTGCTCCTTGATTCGCATTACTATCGTAGCCTCGCCCGAAGCTGAGGCTAAACTGCGACTGTGTTTTTTTGCCTTGACATCCCGTTGCGCGTTGCTGATCAATTATGTCAACAATGGCTGGCGGCGGAGAAAACTTGGCTTCGATATCATCGAATAACCGCCTCGCCTCGGCCGCATCACCTAGACTACAGCGCAAAGTCGCTAAATCCAACCATGCGCCGGGACTATCGGGTTCGTTTTGAACCAGAATAGACAGTGCAATACGCGCATCGTCAATACGTCCTTCGGACAAAGCGCGCATGGCATCTTGATACGGGTCTGGCGTTTCGTCCTGTGTTAAAGAATTGGCGCTAGCAGAATCAAACCACAAAAGCGCGAGCAGTATGGTGATGAGTTGCAACAGGCGTCGCTTTGTTATCCGCAAACCCAACAAACTCCTGATATTACTGATCGGCTGGCATTTTACCTCAGTATCCACTACATTTAGAGTCTGCACAATTGTGATCGTCATCACGTCAAATTTTTTTTCGACGAGTACAAATGTGGTATGGAGATCAATATGTATCGTCAAGCAGTTGTCAGCCTCATCGGAGCGTTTGTTTTTTTCGGCCATGCTGTCGCGGATGAAGCCGGACGCATCGTTTTTGTCGAAGGTGATGCACGTGTCAGTGGAAAGCCGGCTTTGCAGGGAAGTTCGGTGCATGAAGGCGACCGAATCGAGACTGGTGAAAAAAGCTATCTATATATTAAAACCGTTGATAACGGTTTTTTCATTCTTCGACCGGCTAGTTCCGGGCGTATTGTTTCATACAAAATTGACTCGCAACAACCTGCCAATTCGAACATCAAACTCGAAGTAACTGAAGGCGTTGCCCGGCACATATCGGGCGAAGCGGTCAAAAAGGCCAGGCAAAGCTTTCGCCTGAACACACCGGTTGCGGCAATCGGTGTTCGAGGGACTGACTTTACGGTATTCACCACTGGTGAAACATCAAGAATAGCGGTTCATTCCGGTGGTGTAGTCGTATCTCCGTTTTCTCGGACATGCGAAGCATCTGGGCTTGGTCCTTGCGAAGGAAAGTTGAGTAAAGAGCTTTTTGCTTCCCAAGCAGGATTGGTTTTGCAAGTAGTGCGAGGACAGGAAACGCCCCAACTACTGCGTGGAAGCGATCATGCTCCGAACGCTGTCACGCCGCCTCGTATTGACGAACCAGGAGAGGATGCAAGTTCCAGTAGTGAAGGCGCAAAGACAAGCTCCGATCTGGATCTGACCCCATTAAAAAAGAAATCCCTTGAAAATCTGACAACGCTTCAAGCCACCAAAGCCCCCGAAATTACCTCAAAGGCAACGCCGCTTGCCTGGGGGCGCTGGGAAGCTGTTCTTGGGCAAGAAAAGGAGCTTGATGTTGCTGCGCTTTCGCAAACGCATAACCTGATGGCCACTAATGCCTATTATGCGTTATTACGAAGCAAGGATGCTACGTGGCAACGGCCGAAACAAGATACGATGGGTTTTTCGTTGCAAAGTGCTCAAGCGGCCGTTCTCGATGAGCAGACAAGGATCGTATCTCCCGCAACAGTCGAAAACGGCAAGTTGCAGCTTGATTTTTCGAAGTCCGCTTTTTCTACTCAAATCGACTTGGTCAGTCAAAGCGAGCGCTTCAATCTGCAGTCTCAGGGGGAAATAACGGCAGACGGTCGGCTTTTCGGGAACAACCAATTTCTTAGGCCAACAAACATGGCAGTTCATGGCGTTATCAACTCCGACAATGCAAGCGCCGCCTATCTCTTTCAATCTCGATTGGACGATAGAAGGGTCGCCAGCGGTGCTACCCATTGGGGGAGGTAGTAAGAAGGCAATTTGGCTCCAAGTGAAGTCATTTCCGGTCTATGGCTACTTGGCGTGGTTCGAGCGAGACGCGGGAAACCACTTAGTGGTCGCTAGCTGACAACAGAAAAAATAGTTACTATGCCGCCCATTGGTCAAATTGGGCGGCATTTTTATCATGGTTTACTATTTTGCAATGGCTTTGCCGATTTCAATACGAGCTTACAAGGTTGAACAATGATCTCCTTTAGCTTACTCAAGGGATCGTCGTCCTATCGAAGCTTTATTCTTGGCAGTATCAAGCGCGAATTTCAATCAAAGTACAGTAATTCAATCTTGGGTGCTGCGTGGACCATCATCAATCCGCTCGCCATGATTATCGTTTACACCGTGGTGTTTTCGAAGATCATGCATGCCAGACTGCCTGGGCTGAATTCTGCATTTGCCTATAGCATATACCTTTGTTCTGGCATCCTGACGTGGGGGTTCTTTACTGAGATTACGCTGCGCAGCCTGAACGTCTTTCTTGATCACGCGAACCTCATTAAAAAAATTAATTTTCCGCGTATCTGCCTGCCGATTATTGTGCTGCTTAGTTCCGGTCTGAACTTCGCCATAATTTTTGCGCTTTTTACAGGTTTTTTGATACTGAGCGGCATGTTCCCCGGCTGGCCGTTTTTAGCGCTAATACCTGTTTTGGCTATTCAGGTTGTTTTTGCTATTGGGCTAGGCATCATCCTTGGCGTGCTAAATGTCTTTTTTAGAGATATAGGCTATTTTTTTGGCATATTTTTGCAATTCTGGTTTTGGCTTACCCCGATTGTCTATCCCAGTACAATCCTCCCGGAAGCAGCGAGGCCTCTACTCGCTTTGAACCCCATGTATTCACTCATAAGCGCATACCAAACTATTTTGGTTAATGGCCAGTGGCCGCAGTGGTCGGCGCTAATCCCCTCTGCGTTGATAGCAATCATAGCCTGTGTTCTTGGGCTGCGTCTTTTTCGTAGGCGTGCAACTGAAATGGTGGATGAACTCTGATGGGCGCTATTTCCGTCAAAAGCCTTGGTAAAGCGTACAAGCAATATCAGACTCGTTGGTCGCGATTGCTGGAGTGGTTCTTGCCGTATGCACCTGCTAAGTTTTCATTGAAGTGGGTATTAAACGATATAAGTTTTGAAGTTCCTCCCGGAGAAGCATTAGGGATTATCGGGATAAATGGGGCGGGCAAAAGCACGTTGCTCAAACTTATTACCGGAACAACCCAGCCAACTACCGGTCATGTCACCATGAACGGACGTGTCGCTGCGCTATTGGAGTTAGGCATGGGGTTTCATCCGGATTTCACCGGGCGACAGAACGCAATAATGGCAGGGCAACTGATTGGACTGTGTACAGAGGAAGTTGTTTCTCTGATGCCTGAAATTGAGGCTTTTGCCGAGATCGGTGAGTACATTGATCAACCGGTTCGCGTCTACTCGAGTGGGATGCAAGTTCGACTTGCTTTTAGTGTTGCGACGGCAGTTCGTCCCGATATCCTTATCGTTGATGAAGCTCTATCAGTTGGTGATGCTTATTTCCAGCACAAGAGCTTTGCTCGAATCAGGAAATTTCGGGAGCAGGGCACGACTTTGTTGATCGTGAGCCACGACCGAGAAGCCATCCAGTCCATATGCGATCGCGCCATCCTTCTCGATTGCGGACATTTGGCGAAAGAAGGGCTGCCAGAAGAAGTCATGGATTACTACAATGCCATGATTGCCGCGCGTGAAAACACGCAGGTCGAACAAAAAGTTGCAGAAGATGGCCGGATACAAACTACATCAGGAACTGGCGAGGCCGGGTTCCTTGACATCCAACTCCTAAATGAAGATAACGAAACAGTCGAGATCGTCGAAACAGGTGCAAAAGTCACCTTGTGCGTAAAGGTTCAAGCCCACGAAGCCATACCCCGTTTGGTCCTTGGTTACCTAATCAAAGACCGATTAGGGCAACCGGTCTTTGGTTCCAATACACACCATATACAGATGCCAGTATATGACATGAAGCGGGACGATATAGTCGAATACCGAATTATTTTCTCCGCAAACTTGGGTCCGGGAAGTTACTCAGTCGCGGTGGCTCTAACGAGTAGTGATACACACTTGGGAAATAACTACGAGTGGCGGGACTTGGCACTACTATTCTCTGTCGTTAATAACACAAAACCGATATTTGCCGGAAATGTCTGGCTTGATGCATCGGTTTCGGTACTTCGTTAGGTCGTCAAGATGTTTGCTAGCACCGTTAATCGTATCCTTTCATATCTTGGCTTTGCTGTTGTCAGAACGGAAACGCTTCACCGACTAGTTGCTTTTCCATCGAAAGAGCCCGTATCCGTTGAGTCCATGCCACAGCTCGATAGTCTTCGGCTAGGCGAAGAGCAGCGGTTCAAAGAACTGTTGCGCCACCAGATAAGCACCAAGTGGAGCATTATTGATGCCTTCGAACGACGTTTTCCCCATGTTGAGACTTTATCGTGCCCACTATGCGGGTTTCGGAGCAAAGCTGGTGACTTCTCTATTTATGAGACCTATTGCATTTTTGGCGGAGGAGAGTTGCTTCGCCATCAATGTCCAGAATGCGACCTGATTTTTGGCGCCCCAAAGATGCTTTCTGTCTCCGAAGCGGAGCTCTCGCAAGACTACGAATGGCACTACAAGGTGTTTTCCGAAGGTGATTCGACACAGCAAGAAATTCGGGCTTTTCATGCATTAACTCCCACCAAGGAAGGGGTCTACCTAAACTGGGGGGCTGGTGCATGGTCAAGGTCGATCGAAACGCTGAGGCGGGAAGGATGGAATGTCTACGGTTATGAACCGCATGGCTCGGCTTCGTCAGGAGGACAGCACATCCTTTCAACACCGGAACAACTGCAAGAAATGCGTTTTGATGGCATTTTCTCGAACAATGTTCTTGAGCACTTGCGTTACCCGGTACGCGAACTTGCCTCGATGCGGGACTTGCTCAAACAAGGAGGCAAAATGTCTCATGCAACCCCGTGTTTCGATTATCTTTACGAGTTTACCCGTTTTCATCTCTTTTTCTTTGTCGGACGCTCACGGACGGTTCTAGCGAAGAAAGCCAACCTGCACATCAAAGAATTTTTAGTTGACGGCGAATTCATGAACCTGATTCTTTCTTTGGATTGAAAATGCCATTTACCTCCTACGCGCAAAACTTTGAAGATGTCATGCTCTGGCGGGCGCTCCGGCATATTGACAAAGGGTGCTACATCGACGTCGGGGCGCAGCATCCGATTGTTGACTCTGTTAGCAAAGCATTTTACGAGCATGGTTGGCGTGGCATCCACGTTGAGCCCGTCCCGCAGTATGCCAATTTTCTCCGTGCGGACAGACCCGACGAAACCGTGCTACAGGTTGCGCTGTCAGATACGGAAGGTGCTTTGGAGCTTAACCTTATTCCGGAAACCGGGCTTAGCACCGGAGTTGAAAACCACGCGCAGCGTCATCAGGTTGAACGAGGACTCAGCTTTCAGAAAATCAGTGTTCCGGTAACTACACTAAGCGCTGTCGCATCCTCCCTTTCACTCCGGGAGGTGCACTGGCTAAAAATTGATGTTGAAGGTTTTGAAACACAGGTTCTCAAAGGCTGGGACAGCCGAATCCTGCGCCCTTGGATTATGGTGCTTGAAGCGACCATTCCAAACTCTCCCGAAACGGACTATGCCGATTGGGAGCCCATTCTCATAGATGCTGGTTACCAGTTCGTTTACTTTGACGGTCTTAATCGCTACTACGTCGCACAAGAACATAGCGAACTTGCCAAATCGTTTGCAGCTCCGCCCAACGTATTTGACGACTTGGTACTTACAGCGAACTCGCCCATTTGCAGAGAGCTTGTCGTATCGCATCGCGTAAGGGAAGAAGAGCTTCTTGCGAAAATCGACGCACAGGCAGAAAAGCAAGCGCACCTCGAAGCCAGGGCAGCAATGGCCGAAGCACGGGCAGCGCGAGCCGAAGAGCAAGCTGCATTAATCGAAAGCCGCTTAAATAGCGTTCTGAGCAGTCGCTCCTGGCGGCTGACCCGTCCGCTTCGCTGGATTACGCGCCAGATGCAGCAGAGCACCGAATAGCCACCGCCAAAACAATAATTTTCTACGCAACTACCTTACAGCGACAGATGAATCCACTTGCCATAGTCACAATCGTATCCAACAACTATCTTCACTTTGCGCGAACGTTGATGCAAAGCGTGGCGACACACCATCCCGAGGCGCAACGCTATTGTGTGATCGTAGATCGAGACTTAAGTTATGCTCGCGCCCTTGGTGAAGAGTTCGAGACGCTTGCGTTAGACCAGTTAGGTTTGCCGGATGGCGACGATTTCCTCTTCCAATACAATATCCTCGAGCTGAATACCGCTGTAAAACCATGGGCCCTACAGTCTCTTATGCAAAAAGGGCACGAAAAAGTTGTCTACATTGATCCTGACATTTTTCTCTACCGCCCATTGAGTGAAGCACTTGCCCCGCTTGAGCTTGACGCTGATATTGTTTTTACTCCGCACATGCTGGCGCCAGCAACGGATGCCCTGCAGCCCAGCGAGCTCGACATACGTCGTTCGGGCACCTACAACCTGGGTTTTTGTGCGTTGGCCAACACCCCGAATACCATGGAGTTTCTTGGGTGGTGGCAAAAGAAGCTGTATCGCGACTGTATCATTGCCCATGACCGTGGGATCTTCGTCGATCAAAGCTGGATGGACCTTGTTCCCGGCCTTTTCCCACGAGTAAGTGTATTGCGGCATCCGGGCTATAACGTTGCTTACTGGAACCTCGCCCAGCGTCCGCTGTCCCGCCAAGAAAATCAGGTAACGGTTGTAGACCAACCATTGGTCTTTTTTCACTATAGCGGACTTAACCCGACAGCCCCGCAGCCCGTTTCGAAGCACCAGAATCGCTTTACGTTTGATACGCTTCCCGAAATTGCCATCGATCTATTTCAAGAATATTGCCAGCGCGTAAAGGCAAATGGTATCGAATATTATCGGGCAATTGCCTATGGATTTGGCTGCTATGACGACGGCGTTGCCATTGCGGATGCCGATCGCACCCGATATCGAATCAACGATGAAGTGCGGGCTCTGGCCAACAAGCATCCTTTCAGACACAGAAGGCTTGTCGCAGTTGAAAATTCAAATGACGATCTTGGCGAAGATACCGTATTCCTGAAAGAAGCCTATGCTCATTTGCTTGGCCGCACACCAGACACCACTGCCTACGGCAAATACAAGCAACGCTCTCATAATGCGCTTAGCCACCTTCGGATACTGCTTGCCGTCGCCCTGTCTGGAG
>CAZZDF010000002.1:0-23511 GCA_964652915.1 uncultured Propionivibrio sp.
AGCATTTCGCCAAGGCGCATGCTGTCTTCCGGCAGTTCGGTGATGTGGCGGATGTAGTCGGTAACGTTGCTGTGCGGGGGCAGGATGCGCAGCTCACAGTCGTCGGCGACAAAAGTGAAGACGTTTTCAATGTCGGTTTTTGAGGCCTTGGTTTGCAGGCGTACTTCAAAGCCGAGATAGCAGGACTCCGGGTCCATGTCGTCAGCGGGCGGAATGGCATCGCAGATCGTTTCGATGCCAATGATTTCGCCGAGGTTGCCGAGATAGCGGATGAAGGAGAGCGGATCCATGCCGCCGCGAAGGACGTTCGGGCCGAAACGAACCGAGATGTGCCAGCTGTCGGTGTTGACGACACCGCCGCCGCTGCTTTCCACTTCGACAACGTTTTCGTGAATGGTCAGGCTGGCGCTGGCGGAAGAGGCGTCCTGGGTTTGGCTGGCTGCGGCGATATCTTTCAGGCGGGCGGTCAGCGAGTCGCCGTAAGTCACCAATGCCGCGGGTGGTTCGGCTTCTTGCGCAGCCAGTACCTCGACCAGGCTACCCATGTGGTCGCAGCATTCAAGGAGCAGGGTGGCGAGCTCCGGGCTGACGGTCATGTCGCCGTTGCGCAGTGCGTCCAGCACGTTTTCTACGAGGTGGGTGAAGGCGACGATGAAGTGACATTCGACCACGCCGGCACCGCCCTTGATGGTATGCGCAGCGCGGAAAATGGCGTTGAGGTTGTCGGTATCGCTCGGGTCTTGTTCCAGTCGCAACAGACCGGATTCCATTTCAGCCAGTTGTTCGCGGCATTCCTGAACGAAGACGCTGGTAATTTCATCCATGTTGGTTCTCCTGTGTTTCGTGGTCAGGATGCTTCGGCGGCTGGGATAACCAGCGGGTCGCCGAGTTCGGCGGCGAGGTTGCAAAAATCGATGACCGAACGCACGGATTGGCTGTGGGCGACGATGGAAAGCGTTTTGCCGACACGCTGCGCCTCTTTTTTAAGCATGATCAGCAGTTGCAGGCCGGCCGTATCAATTTCGCCGACCCGCATGAGATCAAGTTCCAGCTCGTCAGTATCGCCGAGGGCTGCGAGCAGAGCGTTTTTTTGCTCAAGCGCATGGTAGATCGTCAGGTCTTCAGTCAGGGAAAGCAGTTGTCGCGACGGCATGGTCAATCCTCCGGGAGAACTAGAACAACTCGACATTTCTGGTTTTGCTGGCGGTTTTTACTGCACCATTTAAGGTGTGCTCATGAACCTGACGTTGTGAATCCATGACGTAGTTGGCGTACAGGTTTTCAAACTCGTCTTTCAAGGGCTTGATGAACGGGGTTGCCTCACCGTCGCTTTCGGCTTTTTCTAGCGCGCTGGCGATACTTAGTCGATGGGCGTCGATGTGTTCGATGCCCTGGATGATTTGTTCGATCTGCTGCCGGGTAATGTCTTGAAATTGCACGCTAGCCAGGGCGTCCATGAACATTGACGCCAGCTTTTCGCTGCTCATGTTGATGTGCTCAAGTATGTCTTTTTCGCGGCGGGTGAATTGTTCGTAGCTTTGCCCGAGCGTTTCCAGCTTTTCGGCGAAGGCTTCGAGCGTTTTGTGTTCTTCTTCGATGCTTGAATGTGCGAGCTTGCTTTTCAGTTGGGAATCGATGATTTGGTTGACCGCGTTGATTCCGTCGTCGATTTTTTTGACCGCCTCTTCAGTTTCGTAGGAAAGCTTGCGTACTTCGTCAGCGACTACGGCAAAACCCCGACCGGCTTCGCCGGCACGGGCGGCTTCGATGGCGGCATTGAGTGCCAGCAGGTTGGTTTGCCCGGCGACATGGCGGATCAGCGACACCAGAGAGTGCAGTGAATGGGTGTTCTCGGCGATCGCGGCATTGGTCTTGGCGTCTTCTTCCGACTCCTTGATGCGTTTCTGGATGAACTGTGCAAGGTGTTCGATCAGTGCGGCGTTGTTGCCAATCTGCGCTTCCGATTCGGCGACACTATTGGCTGATTCAGCGGTGGCCGTTGCAACAAACCGAGAGAGGTCGCTTACGACTTCGTCGATGGTTTGCAGACGCGAAGTGACTTCGTAAGCCGCCTGTTCGGTCTGCTCGGTGACGCTGTTCAACTGATTGACCAGGATGGTTTTGAATGGCGTGATGCCTTTCAACTCGGGAACGGCAATGCGTTTGCAGAACTTGTTGGAGGGGCAGTGCGGACGTGGATCGGCCAGCGTGGTTTGTAGCCCGAAATAGGCATCTTTGAAGAAATACAAGGAAATGAGGCGTTGCAGCCCGATAAAAAATATCAGTATGAACAGTACGCCGGCAGTGTCAGCCAGGCGGTTGTCGATACCTAAGGATGTGGTGAATTCGCTGTGATACCAGTCGTGCAGTAGAAAAACCATCAGCGTAATACCGCTGGCGGTTGCCAAACGAACCACCAATACACGTTTGGTCAGTTGTTGGCGTTGTGCGCTCTGCACGGCGTTCATGGCGAATGCCTATTTGATGACCAGCTTGATGGTGTTGAGCAGTTCGTCGGCAGTCGCCGGCTTGACGATCCAGCCGGAAGCGCCGGCCGCCTTGGCCTCCATCTTTCGCGATTGCTGCGATTCGGTGGTCAGAAAGAGGATGGGCATGAACTTGTAGGCCGGGAGTTTGCGTACTTCGGTTATTAGTTCGATACCGTTCATCCCGGGCATGTTGAGGTCGGTAATCAGCAAATCGACCTTGGCACCCGCATTGAATTTTTGCAGCGCGAGTTCCGCGTTGGCGGCTTTTTCTACCGCGTATCCGGCTTTGGTCAGGATGCTTGCGATGCTCAGCAGAATGGTGGCGGAATCGTCGACCAGCATGATTGTGCTCATGTTGCTTCTCTCCAGATGTGACAATGGTTTGCAATCTGTTTTTGCCTATGTTGCTTGAGATAGTCTCAAATTAATGGGATTCCCTGTATCCGTGAAAACCGCTGAAATCGGCGGGAATTACGGAGGTGTTCTGAGCTGAATGTTGTGAGACTGAGTGGTAGCACGCTTCCGTGTTTGCGGGGATTCAATGGGTGCAGGGAGTGCGGGCTCCCTGTGTTCCTTATGCTCCTGTCGATCCCAGAGCTTTTCCCAGACGAGCCGAGAGGTCCTTGAGCGTCTTTTCTGTATCGGCGCTGAAGTCGAAGGCATCGATGACCTGGTCGGTCTGTTTCTGGATGAGCCCGTTGATTTTCGCTTCATGCTCTTCTTGCATGCCCAGACGGGCAAATTCGGTTTCGAGATCGGCTAGAAGCGAGCGAATTGCTTCGACGCTTTGAAAACGAGCGTCTTCATATTTCTTGCTGAACGTGTGAACAGCTTTATCCAGCAGCGTGAGCATGGCTTCAATATCGCCTTTGGTGGCTTGGCTTTGTTGTGCAGTCAGTAACGCCGATAGTTTCGCGTCCACAGTTTCGGCTGCGATCGCCAGGTTGTCTTTTAGCCTGCTGTAGAGATCGGCGTCTTCTAGTGGCATGTTATTGGCGAGCAGGGAAAAACGGCCGAAGTTGAAGGCTGTACGGTTTTTGAACGAGGCAATTGAGCCTAAAGAGCGGACGTGGCCGATGATGGATGCTTCCAGTGGGCTGGATTCTCCTGCTTGGTCGATGGTGATTTCTCCACCAGGAAGTCTGAACTGTAATGCGCCTTTCAGGTTATAGGTTTTTAGCATGGCCAGCGTTGCTTCAGCGATCTCTGAGTGTTTGTTGCAGGAATTCAGTGAGCGGAGAAATTTGACCAGAACGGCGTATTCATCAAGTTGGGATATGACTAACGAGGCCAGCATGTCCGATTCGCCCAACTGGTTTTTGAGGGCGACTTTCTCTTCGGTAATGCGGCGCAGTACTTCGACCTTTTGCTTGAGTAGCGCAAGTTTGACGGGCTTAACAATGTAGTCATCCCCGCCTGCATCATAGCCGGTCATGCGTGACTCCAGATCGTCAAGTCCTGAAATGAAGATAACTGGGACGTCGCGGGTTTCCGGCTGGCTTTTGAGCGTGCGGCATAAGGTGTAGCCGTCCATTTCCGGCATGTCTACATCGAGCATAAAGAGGTTGGGCGCTGTTTTGGCGACTCTTGCGAGACAATCGGCACCGGATGCAAAGGATTCGACCTTATAGAGCTGACTAAATGCGGATTCAAGCATGAGTCGACCGGCTTCCACGTCATCAACGATAAAAATCGTGTATCCGCTATCCATTGTTCTCTCCTTTATGTTTTGCTGTTCTTGTGTCGACTCTTTCGTGTTTGCAGCGAGTTTTTTGAAATTTTAGCTTGATCAATGGCTGTTAGTGTCGTGATTTGCAAGAAAAAAGTCGATTTCCGGTGTCAGTAGAGTCAGTTCTGTTTCGAGCTTTTGTTGCAATTTTGAATACTCGTCGAACGCGTCATTTTTTGCAGCAGCTTCAAGCTCAGCGCAAACAGTTTGTGCGCGTATTGCTCCGATCTGACCGACGCTTCCTTTCAGACGGTGGCTGATCTGTTTGATGAGTGCAGAATCCATTTCCGTAACTCCTTTGCGTATCTCTTGCCAATCTTTGATTATCTGATTTCGCACGATCGGTAGTGTCATCCGCAGTAGTTCCATGTCGCCGTCGATCCATTCGAGAGCACGTATTGTGTCAAGTATCGGCAATCCGTCTAGAGTGTTCGGGGGAGTATCTGCGGACGCTGTGCGTTCCCATATCGAGATGGCGGTTTCTCCTGGGGTTATTTGTGCGGTGTCGATATGCTTTTGCGCATGAAATGATTCAACCATGTTGCTCAGTTCCCGGCTGTCCACGGGCTTCGATAAATAATCGTTCATTCCCGCTGCAAGACATTTTTCGCGGTCGCCGGACATGGCGTTGGCGGTCATGGCGACGATTGGCACCGCATGATTGAGAACGTTCGAGCGTGGGTCGCGGATGGTGGCGGTGGCTTCAAAACCGTCCATTTCCGGCATCTGGCAATCCATCAGGACCAGATCGTAATCAATCAAGGCGAGCGCACGTACGGCTTCAAGGCCATTGTCGGCGACATCCACCTGATAGCCGGCCTTGCTGAGCAGGGTCTGGGCAAATTTTTGATTCACCACATTGTCTTCGGCCAACAGAATGCGGAATTTGAGCTTGGCCGATTCGGCGATGGTGTGGCGGGTGATCAGGCTGTTTTTTACGACGGGCGTGGCGCCGGCGTCTTTGGCCAGCACCATGGCGATGCAGTCATGGAGATGGGCCTGACGAACCGGTTTGGCCAAATAGCCGGAGAAGCCGATTTCTTCGAGAATCGCCGCGTCGCCGCGTTGGCCAATCGAGGTGACCATAATCATCAGAGTTGATTTCAGGGCGGGGTCGGCCTTGATTCGGCGACCCAATTCGCGCCCATCCATTTCAGGCATCTGCTGATCGAGCAAAGCGAGACGGAATGGATCGTTTTGTTCAATGGCTTCGCGTAGCAGGTTCAAAGCGTTGTTCCCGCTGTGCGCGAGTTCGTAACGGTAGCCCCAGTCCTTGAGTAATTCTGCCATTAGCCCGAGGTTGGTTTCATTGTCGTCAACTACCAGAATGCGTACCGTATGCGGGTCCTTGAGTTGATAGTGTGGCAAACGGTCGGGCGCAGCCTTTTCGTCGGGTATTTCGAAGCAGATGGTGAACCAGAATGTTGAACCTTTGTCTTCTTCGCTTTCCAGGCCGATTTCGCCGCCCATGAGGGTGACCAGTTGCTTGCTGATCGATAAGCCCAGGCCAGTGCCGCCATACTTTCGGGTGGTCGAGCCGTCGGCCTGGGTGAATGGGGAAAAAAGTCCCGCCTGCTTATCCTTCGGGATGCCGATTCCGGTGTCCTTTACTTCGAAACGCAGGGTGATTTGAGTGTCAGTGGACGAGACACGTTCGATGGTGAGGGCGACTTCGCCTTCGTGGGTGAATTTCAGGGCATTGCCGACCAGATTGGTGAGAATCTGGCGCAGCCGGCCGGGGTCGCCCTTAAGATGGGCGGGCACGTCCGGCGCAATCCGGCAGGTCAGCTCCAGACCGGCGGCGCCAGCGCGCAGGGCAAGCAGGTCTACGGTGTCTTCCAGCGTCGTGCGCAGGTCGAAGTCGCGCACTTCGATATCGAGCTTGCCGGCTTCTATTTTCGAGAAGTCGAGGATGTCGTTGATCAGGCCGAGCAGGTTTTCGGCGCTCAGGTGCACGATTTGCGCATATTCGCGTTGCTCGTCGTTGAGCTCGGTGTCGAGCAACAGGTGGGACATGCCGATGACGCCGTTCATCGGTGTGCGGATTTCGTGGCTCATGTTCGAGAGGAACATGCTTTTGGCCGCGCTGGCGGCTTCAGCCGTTTCCTTGGCTTCGCGCAAGGCATTTTCGTTGCTGCGGATTTCATCGAGCAAGGCGTTGAATGAGCTGGCCAGTTGTCCAATTTCGTCTATACGTTGGCTGTCGAGGCGCTGGCTTTGGTCGGAGTCGGGTTGTGCCAGTTTGCGGATTCTGGCTGTGAATACCTCGAGCGGACGGGCAATGCTAATGCCCAGCCGCCACGCCAGGCCAACGGCGGCGAGCAGAACGACAAGCATGCCGAGCAAAAAGTAGTCGCGGAAACGCGTGATGGGTTGGTAAGCCTCGGCAACCGGGTAGTTGGCCGCCAGAATCCAGCCGGTCGATTGCAAGTGTTTGAAAGAGGCCAGAAAACTGATGCCTTTCGAATTGATTGTTTCTCCCGATCCTTCAAAGCCTTGCAGTGCTTTGTCAAAAAGGAGGTTGGCGCCGGGCTTGACGTCTTTTTTGAGAATGCGCGACGTGTCCGGGTGGATGACCATCGTGCGGTCGGGGGCAAACAGATATAGGTAGCCGGATGAACCCATGCGGGTTGAGCGCACCGTTCCGAACAGGCCATCCTCTTTGAGCAGGTCAACAGCCCCGCAGAGCAGACCTTTGATCGAGCCGTCTTCGGCGGTGAGGATCGAGGTCATCATGATCGCCGGTCGGTTGTTGGCCTGGGTGACGAACGGATCGGAAATATAGGGCTTGCCGGAACTCATTGTCTGCTTGAAGTATTCCCGGCTGGCGAAGGATTTTCCGTAGAGTTCTGGATAGGCCGGAACCGACGCGACGAGCGTTCCGGCTTTATCAAGAATGATCAGGCTGTGGCTGAAAATGGTGCGGATTCCGGTACGGTTTTCCAGCCATTTTTGCGTGGCTTGATGGTCGATGGCGACCTCGGCTGGCGCTACCTTGGCGACATTGATCAGGGCGTTGTGCGCGGAGACGATGTTGTCGTCCAGCCCTTTGGCCAGATTGCTGAGCATGGAAAATTGCTGGTCAAAAATGAGCTTTTGCGTGCTTTCCCGGAAGTAGGCGTAGGTTCCCGCTGCAATCAGCAGCAGAATGGCGCCGATGAACAGGCTGATGGAGGTGATCAGCTGGTGTCGGATGCTGGTGAATTTCATCGTTAGACCTGTCGGGCTATGCAGGGTGTTGGGAAATGTAGGGGCGCTCTGCACTTCCTTCGGTCGGATAAGCACAGCGCATCAACGCATACTCCACGGCCGTTCGTGGATGCGCTGCGCTTATCCACTCTACGTTTCTATGCTTCTGCAGGGCTTTATCCATGGTTTACCAGATATTGGTCAATGGCCGGAGCCAGGGCTTGCAGTTCGGCTTCGAGTCTAGCGTGCAAGTCGGCGAATACGGCGGTTTCTCCATTGGCGGCGGCGGTTTCGAGTTGCTGGCAGATTAGTTTGGCGCGCACCGCACCAATCTGGCTGACGCTCCCCTTGAGGCGATGGCTGGCTTTCTTGACGCGGAGCGGGTCGCCTTCGCCAATGGCGCCCGTGATTTCGCGGAAATCGACAACGGCCTGATCGCGCACGATCGGCAAGGTCATGCACAATAGCTCGATATCTCCATCAATCCATTCGAGCGCCAGTGCGGTATCGAGCACCGGAAGTTCGCCCGGGTCTGCGCTTTGGGTTTCGCTCTTTGTTGTGGGCTGTGGAGCAGGTGTTGGCGCCTGTTCCTTGGCAATGCGCTGATTTTTTACAGGTTCGTCATTCCGGCGAACGCCGGAATCCAGGAAATTCAACGAACTGGACCCCGGCTTTCGCCCCGAAGGCTGCGGGTCCTTGGGCTCAAGTCCTCTTGGGGGACGCTGGGACGACGAATTCTTCAGTGTTTCCTCCGCGACGCTGGCTTGCGGTGGCTCGGCTTCCACCGGGGGGGCGGGTTGGTGAATGAGCCGGGTGTGGATTTGCTCGATCTTGGTGCGCAGTTCCTGGCTGTTGATCGGTTTTGAGAGGTAGTCGTTCATTCCGGCGGCGAGGCATTTTTCGCGGTCGCCGGTCATGGCGTTGGCGGTCATGGCGATGATCGGCACGTTGTGATCGAGGACGGCCGATTGGCTGTTGCGGATCATCGCGGTCGCTTCGAAGCCATCCATTTCGGGCATCTGGCAATCCATCAGGACCAGATCGTAAGGGGTTGCGGTCAGTGCTTGTACGGCTTCTCGTCCGTTGTTGGCAACATCGACCTGATAGCCGAGCTTGCGTAAAAGGGTAAGGGCGAATTTCTGGTTCACCTCGTTGTCTTCGGTCAGCAATATGCGCAGAGAGGGTCTGGCCGTTTCGGCGAGGGTGTGGCGGGTGATGAGCTCGGCTTTAGTGCCGTTGCTCGCTGCCTCGGCGTCTTTGGCCAATACCAGCTTGATGCCCTCGTGCAATTGTTCCTGGCGAACGGGTTTGGTCAGGTAGGCGGCAAAGCCGAGTTGCTTTACGGCCATGGCGTCGCCACGCTGGCCTACGGAGGTGATCATCACCAGCAGGGTGTCTTTGAGTTGCGGGTCGGCCTTGATTCGGCGTCCCAATTCGCGGCCATCCATGTCGGGCATTTTCTGGTCGAGCAGGGCGAGACGGAAGGGGGCGTTTTCCGCTTGTGCTGCGTGCAGCTGCATGAGGGCCTGTTCGCCGCTGCTGGCCAGGTCGTGCGGGTAGCCCCAGCTTTTGAGTAGTTCGGCGACGAGTTTCAAGTTGGTGGCGTTATCGTCGACGGCCAGAATGCGTATCGAGCCGGCCTCGACGGGTTGATGCGCGACCAACGAGGGCAGTCGGCTGGCGCCAGGCGCTCTTTCGAAACGTGAGGTGAACCAGAAGGTTGAGCCTTTTCCCTCCTCGCTGATCAGGCCGATTTCTCCGCCCATCAGTTCTGTGAGTTGCCGGCTGATGGCCAGCCCAAGGCCGGTGCCGCCGTATTTGCGGGTGGTGCTGCCATCCACTTGCGTGAATGGGGAAAACAGCGCCGCCTGGCGATGCGTCGGAATGCCGATGCCGGTATCCTGCACTTCGAAGCGCAGGAGGAGTGCATCGTGGCTATCGGTTTCGGTCTTGACCCGAAGGGTGATGTGGCCTTCATGGGTGAACTTGATGGCATTGCCGGCCAGATTGGTGATAATCTGGCGCAGTCGTCCCGGATCGCCTTTCAGATAGCTTGGTACCTCCGGCGCAATCTGCAGATTGAGCTTGAGACCGGAAGCATTGGCTCGCGGGGTGAGCAGGTTGATGGTGTCTTCCAGCGTCGTGCGCAGGTCGAAGTCGATGAGCGAGATGTCGAGCTTGCCGGCTTCTATCTTGGAAAAATCGAGGATGTCGTTGATCAGCCCGAGCAGGTTATCGGCGCTCATGCGCACGATTTCAGCGAATTCGCGCTGCTCTTCGGAGAGTTCGGTGGCGAGCAGCAGGTCGGTCATTCCGATCACCCCGTTCATCGGTGTGCGGATTTCGTGACTCATGTTCGAGAGGAACATGCTCTTGGCGGCACTGGCCGACTCGGCCGCTTCCTTGGCTTGTTGCAGCGCCTGTTCGTAGCGTTTGCGCTCGGAGATGTCGGTGAGCGTTGATAACCAGCAATGTTCTTCACCGACCAAAATCGGTGTTGCCGAAAATAGGCCGATGAACTTCTTGCCGGTTTTGCTTTGAATGCAGATTTCGACGTCTTTGACGAAGCCGGCTTGCTGCATTTGCGACTTCAGACGATCACGTTGCCCATCTTCGGTGAAAATCGCCAGTTCAACGGCGTTGTGGCCGATGACTTCTTCACGGGAGAATTCAAGCGTTTGCAGGAACGCTTCGTTGATATCAACGTAGCGCCCGGTTTCGATCAACGAAATGGCCATCAGGTTGGAGGCGGACTGAAATGCCCGGGCGAATTTTTCTTCCGATTGCTTGATCGAGGTGACGTCTTTGACGACGCCGAATAGCGCCGGTTTTCCATCCCACAGGCCCGGATAGACGCGCGTTTCAACTTGTATTTCGACGCCGTCCTTGGTGATGACCGGAACCGGGCAGAAATCGCGGGTGCCGGCGAGCATGGCGGCGACGATAGCGGCGGCCTCAGCGCGTCGTGCTTCTGGATGCATCATTAGTACCGATTGCCCGATCAATTCGTCTTTTGAATAGTGCAGCCGGCGCAGGACGGTTTCGTTAACGTCGATCATGTTGCCATCGCTGTCGAGAACGAACAGCAGGTCGGCAATCGAGCTGAAGAAGGTGCGGAAATTCTCCTCGCTCACCTTTAGTGCGTTTTCGGCCAGACGGCGGGCGGTGATGTCGTAGTTGATTCCGACTACGCGTACCGGTTTGCTTTGCTCGTCGCGAAGGACAACGGCGTTGACCTTGATGTGGCGGATTTCTCCATTTGCCAGAAGAATGCGGAATTCCGAGTCGTATTCCATTTCTCCGCGCAATACCTGATTAAACTCTTCGATGGCGTGTTGTTTGTCCTCGGGGTGAAGGCTACTTTCCCATGCTTTGTCAGTACGTGGAAAATCTTCTTCCCGGATGCCGTAGACGGCATACATCTGTTTGTCCCAGATGAGCTTGTCTTCCTGTACGAAGTAATCCCAGACCCCGATTTTTGCCGACTCGTTGGCCAGCGTCATGCGGAGATTGAGCTGGCTGATATTGTCGTTGAGCAGGGAGGTTTCTCGGTCATGCTGTTGCGCATTTTTGAGCGAAGCGCTGAGCGAGTTGTGAAGCAGCTTGAACAGCAGGCTGGACAGCACAATGCCGGCGATCAGTACCGCCCATGCCGGAAGGTAGCTGAGGTAGGGCGCATCGGAGACGTTTCTGTAGTCGAGAAGCCACGGGGTTCCGTTGAAATTGATCGTACGTTGCTGGTGAAACCCCGGCGCGGCGGTGGACGAGTCGGGATGACTGTCGAACAACAGCATGTCCGGCGAGGCAACGCGATCAGCGTAAATGCGTAAATCGGTAGAGCTGTCGGCCAGGGGATGTTCGTCAGCAAGAATGCCACGCATCAGATCGTTCATCCGATAAGGGCTGTATACCCAGCCGATCAAAGCCATCCTTCTTTGCTCGATGGTCTCCGTTGTCGCGCCGGGATGGTACACGGGAACGTACATGAGCGTTCCGGCCTGAACATCGGTTTCCGTTTCCTGAACCAGTTTGACCTTGCCGGAAAGTGTGGCTTTCCCCGTGTCACGTGCGCGCTCCATTGCAGCACGGCGAATCGGTTCGGAGAGCATGTCGTAACCGAAGGCGCGCAGGTTCCGGTCGCGGAAAGGCTCAAGATAGATGATCGCCGTTTTGGTGGAGGCGTCGCTGGGTGGCCATACGGTGTATTCCGGAAATCCTTCGGCGCGAATCTTGGTTATGTGCTCGGTCAGTTGCGACGGTGGTATGAGTTGAGCAAAACCGATGCCTTGGACGCCGGGAACGCTGTCGCCTGACCGTTGGGTTTCCACGTAGGTTCGCCATTGGTGGCGAGCGACCGTTTCTGATGCCGCAAACAGGCCGGCGCCGCCGCGCAGGATCAGCGCGTAGGCATTGAGACGTTCCTCGATCTTGACGGTGATTTCATCGCAAACGGCAGAAAACTGCTTCGCGGCGCGGTCTTCAATGCTTTGTTTCACCCAGAAACTGGCCAGAATTGTGAGGGACAGCCCGACGCCAAGGGCGATCCAGGCCTGAATGGCATTTTTGTTCGTCTTGTTCATCGGTTTGTTCTTGGTTGGCTGTATGTTTCCCATAGAGGCAGCCGGCAAAAACTTCAAAAATCCGGAGCGAGATCGTTATCGGAACACATTGTTATCCTTGGTTGCGCCGATCCATTTTTTCAGGATGGTTTCAAGATCCTGGAAGCGCAGCGGTTTGGCCAAGAAATCGTCCATTCCAGCGGCATTGCATTTTTCGCGGTCTTCCTCAAAGGCGCCGGCGGTCAGGGCGATGATCGGTAAGCGGGGTTTGTTGTTTTCAAGTTCCCAACGCCGAATTGTCTCGGTAGCCGAGAAGCCGTCCATGACCGGCATTTGGCAGTCCATCAGCACGAGAACCGGGCAGGATCCGTTGGTGATCAGCGTTACGGCTTCCTGCCCGTTTTCGGCTACTTCAAAGCGGATGCCCTGTTTCTTGAGTAGACCACCGATGACCATGCGGTTAACCGGGTTGTCCTCAACGATCAGAATGAAGCCGTTATCGAGGGCGACGCTCTCGTGCGTCGGGCTGGCGTTCGGATCGTGGCGTTCGGTTTGACGGGTGTCTGCACCGTCGGCGAGCACGGTCATGCGGACGCGGAACCAGAAGCGCGAGCCTTTGCTCGCTTCGCTTTCCACGCCGACTTCGCCGCCCATCAGGCGGGCGAGGTTGGCGACGATGGATAAGCCCAGGCCAGAGCCGCCATACTGCCGGGTGATCGAACCGTCGACCTGCGAGAAGGGCTTGAATAGTCGATCGAGTTTGTCCTTTTCGATGCCGATGCCATTGTCGGCTACCGAAAATTCCAGGATGGCCTCTTCGCCGTTGCGTTCGACTTCGCGGCCTTCAATGCGAATGCTTCCTTGGGCAGTAAATTTTGCAGCATTGCTGATGAAGTTCGAGAGCATCTGTCGCAGACGAAGCGGGTCGCCCTGATAGCGCGTGGTACCGGTTCCCTCCCAAGCGCTCTCTAGGCCTAGCCCTTTGCTTTCGATCAGGTCGCGGAAGAGCAGGGTGATTTCTTGAATCAGCTGCTTTGGATCAAAGGCCTGGCGTTGCAGTTCGATTTTGCCCGCTTCGACTTTCGACAGGTCGAGAATATCGTTGAGCAGGGAGAGCAGAGTTTCGCCGGAGTTAAGGATGGTGCGCGCGTATTCCTGTCGGACTTCTTCACGGGATTCAGGCATCAGCAGTAGTTGCGCCATGCCGAGAATGCCGTTCATTGGGGTGCGGATTTCATGCGACATGGTTGCTAGAAAGTCGCTCTTGGCATGGTTGGCTGCTTCGGCGGCTTGTTGTGCAGCGTAAAGCTGTTGGGCGGCTATTTGTTGGGCGGCGAGTACGTCGAGGTGATTATTGAAGCCGACAACCATATCCGCGAGTTCGTCTTCGGTATCCGGAATTGGCAAGGCAGGCGGCAGTGTGCCGGGACGTTCTTGAAGGTTGCCAAAGCCTTCCGATACCTCGCGGATGGGGGCAACGACCTGCCGGGCAAAGCGCCAGGCTAGTAGCCCCACTGCGACGAAGCAGATCAGCAGCAAGATCAGCCCAGCATAGATCAAAGCTGCCGTCGGCGCAGTCAGAACGCTACGCGGCAGGGTTCCTACCAGAAAACCGCCTGCACGGTGGTCCGGTACGAAGGCGAGAATTACCTCTTCGTTATCGATTTTCAGCGATTGGATCGGATGGCCGGAACGCAGGCGGTTGATTAGTTCAGGTGTTGCGTTCTGGCCAAGCAGTTGCGGGTTGCTGTGATAAATGAAACGACCTTGGCGATCGATCAGCATCAGGCGCAGGTGGTCTGAGGTTTTGACCTCGTTTAGGAAGCCATTGATGACGACCGTGGTGTCGATGTTGATAACCAGCAGGCCGACCACTTCGGCTTTGCCGCTTTCCGGCATGAAGTAGCGTATGACGCGGGTGACGGTCTGCACCTTTTTCTGTGTGGAGGCTTGGTTCAGGTTGTTTTCGATGCCGCGCCAGGATACCTGGGTTGGGGTGTTGCGTGTTTCGTCGAGCATGGCGCGGACGCGCTGGTTGTCTACATCGCGGACGTCAAGTGTGTCGCCGACGTGGAAGTGCTTGCCGTCAGTGGAAAACAGATCGATGGATACCAACCCCTTGACGCGAACGTAGCCATTGAGAATATCGCCAATTTTGGCGTGTGTTGACAACATGGCGAACGAGTCGGCTTGTTGCTCACCGCGCGCCGTTTTTGAGCCAAGGGCGACCCCGATGGCTTCGTTGCCGGCGATGTTGGCCGACAGACTTTCGATTTGCTCGGAATAAAGCGTCAGGTAAGCGTTCAGGTCGGTTATCTGTTGCAGGTGAAATTCGCCGGCCTGCTGGATGATGATGCGCCGCGATATTTCGAACGAAGACACGCCAAGCAGCACCAGCGGCACGATGCCGGCCAGCAGGAGATAACTCAGCAGGCGGGTGGTGATGCTGATCCGGATTGTTCGCACTGGCACGATCCTCGTTTGTCCTGAAAAGCTCCGTAGTTCTGCGCAAAGTTGCGCAAAAAATACCAAGTACCTGCACTTTACCTTGGCGGCTGGGGCCACTTACCAAATGGCAAGTGACCGTAACCGTGTTCCGCTTGTCTAATTTTGCGCCTTTGTTTGATGTCCTGTTGTCGAAGTCAAAGGCCTTTGTCTCATGTTTATCGTCGTTCGGTTTATTTTATTGACTCGGCGGTGACCAGACGGGTGTCGATGAGCATGATTTCCGGTGCCGATTCGCCTTTGATGAGTCTCACTGCCAGAGCTACGCCCTGAAAGCCCTGTTCAGCAGCCTGTTGATCAACAGTAACCATCAGACGCCCGGCTTTGACTTCGGCAATGGCTTCGTCCAATGCGTCGTAAGCGCCAACTTTGACGTCGTTTTTGTCTTTTTCTTGCAAGTATTTGAGAGCGCCGAGTCCCATCATGTCGTTGGCAGCAAAGATGAGTTTGATGTTTGGGTATTTGGAGAAAAGCTTCTGCGTTACGGTGTAGCCTTCGTCGATCTTCCAGTTGGCACTTTCGGAAGCCACCAGCTTGATGGCCTTGTTTTCGGCAAAGGCGCGCTTGGCGCCTTCCATTCGCTGACGGGCGTTATCCGCGCTACGGATGCCTTCAAGGATGACTGCTTCTGTGGGTTTGCTGACGGAGTCGACCAAGTATTTGGCTGCACCGAAGGCGCCTTTTTCGTTATCGACACTGATGAATGGAATGGGTTTTAAACCGGCCTGTTTAACGGCTTCTGGGTCTAGGCGGTTGTCCAGGTTAACGATCTTGATGCCGCTATCCGCTGCTTTTTTCAACACCGGAACGAGCAGTTGAGAGTCTCCTGGGGCGATGACGATGGCGTCAACCTTTGCTGTAATCATGTCTTCGACGATCTGGATCTGCTGTTCGATCGAAGTTTCCTGGGCGGCAGTTTTTACTTGCAGATCAACGTCCAATTCCTTCTCGGCGCGACGTGCTCCCTTTTCCATTTCGACAAAGAAGGGGTTGGTCAGGGTTTTCATGACCAAGGCGACCCGTTTGCGCTCGGGTTGTGCAGCCGGCGGAGGGGCGTCATTGGCGGGAGTTTGTGCCGTTGTGCTGATGCCGGAGTTTCCGGAGTCGCCGCAAGCGCCAAGAAACAGGGTAAACAAAAGCGTTGCCAGGAGTCGAGTCATGATCCATTCCCTTTCATATAGATGCCTGAGCGTCAGGATAACGGGAGAAAAAAAGGTCACGCGCGGCAGTTTTGCCTGTGTGCGATGTTCGCAGAAATGGCGGATTTTGGGAATCCGTGTTTGGGGATTTACTGGATCGAGTCTGCAGACTTAGTCCTTCAAAGCCGCGATCAGCGAGGCGACTTCTTCGGCCGATTCGGCCAGGATGCTGCTCAGGGTTTCGTCGTCGATGAGCAGTTCGAGTTCGACCTCCATGCCCTTGCGGCTCATTCCAGACAGGGCGTCGATCGGCGATTCGACCGGGGACAGTTCATCGGCGAGCAACAGAGTGTCACCGAGTGAGGTCGGGGGCATGGCCAGAAAGCCCGACCAGAGGGCTTCCATGGCTTCAAGAATATGCGCCGGAACCTCCAGGGCCTGCAATACGGCACGCCCTACGGCGGCTTCGCCTTCGCCGTGCCAGAGTTCCAGATCGCTGCTAAGCAGGCCAGGGAAGGTGCTGGCGCGTGAAATGAGGTAAAAGCTGCCCACTTCGTGCACGATCCCGGCAAAGAAGGCCGCATCGGGATTCTGGCGGGTGACACGTTTGGCGATGACGCGCGCCAGCGCGGCGACGTGGGCGGTGTGCTCCCATAGCTTGCCGGCTAGGGCGCGGTGTTCCGCGTCTTTGGACATTTCGCGCATTTGGCGGACGATAATGGCGGCGGCTAGCGCGCGCAGGGACGCAAAGCCCAGTCGCGAGATGGCGTTTTTCAGGTCGGTGATGCTTCGCCCGCCGGGGTTGTAGGCGATCGAATTGGCGATGCCGAGGACGCGGGCGGCGAGAATCGGCTCGGCGGAAATCAGCTTGCCGAGGGCATCGATGCTGCACTCCGGGTCGTCGAGCAGGCGTTGTACGCGCAAGGCGATGTCGGTGTGTGTCGGGAACACGATGTCGCCGCGCGCGGCGTCGGCAGCAATGGCGTCAAGAGCGGTGCGTACGTCCATCAGAATTCTCCCGTCAGGGTGGCGAAATCCACCGTAGAGTCCACCGCAGAGTCGCAAAGTGGCCAAGGAAACGCAAAGATTTTGTTCTTCTTTGCGAAGCCTTTGCTCTCTTTGCGCATCGAAGGAAGTACCCTTGGGGTGCGTCTTTGCGGTGGGTGTTCTGTTTTCATGTGCCTTGATTCGCTCCGTAGCTGATGATCGCCGCGGGGATTTGATCGAGTGGCAGGGTCAGATCGGTGGCGCCGAGCTTGATGGCTTCCTTGGGCATGCCGAAAACGACGCAGCTCGCTTCGTCCTGGGCGATGGTTTTGGCGCCGGCGTCGTGCATTTCCTTGAGGCCGCGTGCGCCATCGTCGCCCATGCCGGTCATGATGATGCCCAGTGCGTTGGCGCCGGCGAATTTGGCGACCGAGCGGAACAGCACGTCGACCGAGGGCTTGTGCCGATTGACCAGCGGCCCGTCGGCGACTTCGACCACATATTGCGCGCCGTTGCGCTTGAGCATCATGTGCTTGCCGCCGGGGGCGATCAGCGCGCGGCCCGGGTGCACCCGGTCGCCGTTTTGCGCTTCGCGCACTTCGATCTGGCACAGGCTGTTGAGGCGTTCGGCAAACATGGCGGTAAACATTGCCGGCATGTGCTGGACGATGACGATTCCGAGGCTGGTGGCCGGCAGGCGGGTAAGAACGGCTTCCAGCGCCTGGGTGCCGCCGGTGGAGGTGCCGATGGCGATGAGCTGGTCGGTGGTGCGGGATAGCGCGGGATTGTATGCGGCGCTGATCATCACGTCGGCGCTGTAGTTGGGGCGCGCCGGTGCGGCCGGGCTGGCTAAGCTGGCCGGGCGCAAGGCACGGATGTTGGCCTTGGCGGCGCTGTGCACGGCTTGAATGATGTCGTTGGAAGAGTCTTCAAGGAAGGACTTTAATCCCAGTTTCGGTTTGGTGATGATCGAGGTGGCCCCGGCAGCCAGTGCTTCGAACGATGCTTGTGCCCCTTTTTCGGCGAGCGACGAACAGATGACGACGGGGGTCGGGCGTTCGGCCATGATTTTTTTGAGGAAGGTGATGCCGTCCATGCGCGGCATTTCAATATCGACGATCAATACGTCGGGCCAGTTGGTGCGCATTCGCTCAAGCGCGAAGACCGGGTCGGAAGCCGCGCCGATGACTTCGATACCGGGGTCGCCAGCCAGTGCTTGAGTGACTACCTGGCGTACAACCGCCGAATCATCGACGACCATGACTTTGATTTTATCTGCCATAGCTATTCCTGATTTTTGCATCGGCTCCTTCGGGGAAGGCTAGCCAGACATCGCCGCTCCAGAGGTCGAAGTGGAGTTTTCGCCGGCCACTGCCAGCGACGTGTTCGGCGATCAGTGCAATATGCTTCGAGGCCAGCAGACGGTGTCCGTAGTCGATGTTGCGCGCGCCGATGTCCATTCGGCTGCCGTTGATTTCTTGGAACATATTGGCTCCGCCGAACAGTTTGGCCTGGTATTCGGAAGGTCGTGTTCCGGCCTGTTCGACATGTTGCAGAAATAGTTCGAAGGCTTCGGTGGCATAGCGGCCGTCCAGTGGAGTGTCCGGCGTGCGGGTGCGTTCGGTCATCATGTAGTGGCACATGCCGCCGATGCGTTTGCGCGGGTGCCAGAGGGTGATCGAAACGCAGGAGCCGAGCAGGGTGGAAATGCGCGTGTGCCCGCCACCAAAATAGAAATCACCGGCGGCCAGGACGACGTTTTTTTCGGCTTCGGCGGCGTGCGGGGCGTGGATCATGTCTTTCGATAAATCGTCGGGCGGACGGCAGTGACGCGGTCGGTGATGCCGTTCAGGGTTTCGGAATGGCCAATGATCAGATAGCCGCCAGGTTTGAGTCTGGGCAGGAGGTTGTGTACGACTTTGGCCTTGGTCTCCGGCTCGAAATAGATCATGACGTTGCGTAAAAAAACGACGTCGAAGTCGCCGATGTCGGCTTCAACCGGGTGCGTCAGGTTGATCTGGTAAAAACTGGTTCTTTTGCGCAGCTCGGGGGCGATGAGGAAGGTGCCGGCGTGCGAACGAACACCCTTGAGGCAGTATTTGCGCATGTAGCCGGGCGGGATGCCCTCGGTGCGTGCCAGCGAGTAATGGCCGGCCACGGCCTTGGCCAGAACCCGGGTGCTGATGTCCGAGCCAACAATTTCCCAGGGGGATTTGGGCAGGGCTTCAGCCAGAGTCATGGCAATCGAGTAGGCTTCTTCGCCACTGGAGCTGGCGGCACTCCAGGCGCGGAAGGTCGATGGGGCTGTGCGCTTGGCAATGATTTCATCGCGCAGGAACTCGAAGTGTTTGGGTTCGCGGAAGAAGTAGGTTTCGTTGGTGGTCAATAGATCGACCATGGTTTGCAGTTCTTCCGGATGATTGCCGGAGGAGAGCATGCGGTAGTACTCGCTGAAGCTGCTTAACTCGTACTGCGCCAGGCGGCGTGAGAGACGGCCGACGAGCAGTACCTTCTTCCCGTCGGAGAGGCTGATGCCGGCGATTTTGTAGATCAGGCGTTGAAACAGCCCGAATTCCTGGTCGGTAATCTTGACTTCGATCATCAGAAGAGCTCGATCTTGTTTTCGGTTGATGCCGGTTTTTGTTTCAGCGTTTCGGAGTAGGCTCGTTCTTCGCGGGCAATCACTTCGGCGTTGGCCATGCTGGTTACCAGCCGCTTGCAGAAGGCTTCACCATTAAACGGCAAAAAGATGATTTTGCGCGACCACGGGCCGAGAAAATCCGACGAGCGTAGTGGGATGCCTTCGCGGGCTAGCCAGTCTTTAGCGAAGTTGGCGTTGCGCATGCCGATGCTCAGGGAGCCTGCGTCGGTGTCGATAATGGTCCCGCCGCCGAAGGCTTTGGCTTGCAGGCGCGGCTTTTTGGCGCCTTTGACCAGCAGGGCGTTGAGCAAGGCTTCCATGGCGTAGGCGCCGGAGAGCAGGGAGTCGACGTCGCTGTTTTTGCTGCGCCCCATTTCTGGCAGCATGAAGTGATTGAGGCCGCCGATTCGCAGTTGTGGGTCAAACAGGCAGACCGCCACGCAGGAGCCGAGCAGGGTTGACAGCGGTTTTTCGCTATCGACGACCCACGCGCCGGGTTGTACGTTACGGGCGTGGCGTTCGAGTTCTTTTGCCGGCAGGTTGGCGTAGTCCAAGGTCTTTGCCTCAGGGGTTGCTGGGACGGCTAGGGCTGAAGCCCGAGGTTAATGGATAAATGTTGTGCCATCAAGGTTTCTGACATCAAGTTCGGCGCTAAACCCTTGTTGAAAACCCTGTGGCTGATCCTAAGCCCCGGTGCTGGTTTGGAATCGCTTGACAGGGGGCTGGTGTTGTCAAGCGACCCCAAACCAGCTCGGTCGGCGTCTTTAATTTTAGTGTTTGTCGGTCAAGTGCTGCGCAGATGGCTCAGTTTTTCGTTCAGGCGCTCCAGCGCTCGCTGGGTTTCTTCGCCGCGGCTGAGCATTTCGGTCATCCGGTTTGAAAAGTCGCCGACCATGTTTTGCAGGAATTTTTCCTGATTGTCGGTCAGCCCCAGCCGGTAGAAGGAGTTAAGCAGCGTATTCTGCAAATCGCTAACGAGCGTGGCACTGTCTTCGGAATTGCGTTTGTTGGCTTCGCCTACTTCCATGATCGTATCGCTGACGCTTTCCAGCGCTGCAAGAATTCCCAATTGGGTGCGATGGTTCTTGGCTTCCGTTTGTAGCGCTTGTAGCCGCGAGTCGATACCTTGCGCAGCAACTGAGAGGTGATCACGGAGTCGACCGCAGTACTCAGGGTCTTCGAGCGGAAGATTGTTGATCATTAGCGTGACGTGTTCGAAGTTATGTACGCTACGCCGACTAAACTCAAAGATTCGTCCTTGATCGCGTACGTGCTCAATGACCGAGACTTCGAGCGGAAGATTTTTGCCGGTATCACTCAGGGTTTGCGTATCGTTGTCCAGTCGCGTTTGAACGACCCCGGAGAGGCGGTAACGGTGTATCAGTTCGAGCGTTTCGCTAGTGATTTCTTCGGTGCTTTCCATGGCAATGAGTTTTCTCATGAATTGCAGCAGGATGCCGGTTTCGTCCATGCTGGCGATGACCAGCGATGAAAGCATTTCAGCTTCTTCGAGCTGCCCGGCCAAGGCGCGTTGGTTGGCGATGATGCCTTGCGATACCTTGACCTTGCGCAGCAGTTCTTCGGGTTCGAAAGGCTTGACGATGAAATCCTCACCACCGGCATCGTAGCCTTTGACACGTTCTTCAATGGTGTCGTGAGCGGAAACGAAAATAACCGGAATCGAACGCAGCGCTGCGTCGTCTTTGATCACCTGGCAGAATGTGTAGCCGTCCATGCCGGGTAAGGTGATATCGAGCAGGAAAAGGTCTGGTTTTTCGCTGGCCAGCTTGACCTGGCATTCCTCGCAACTGGTGAAAGTAACTACCTGGCAATCAGTTTCGAGGATGGCACACATGATGTCGCGGATCATCGGATCGTCGTCAACGACAAATACCTTGAAAGATTGGCTCATGTTTTACCTTTGTGAGTGACTTGAATTGATTCGGAAAGGTGCTTTCGGGTTCAGCTGCCTTGTTCGCCAAGCACGGTTTTGATCGCTTGCGTCATTTCGCCAACGGTGACTTCGAGTTCCTCAAGCCAGAGATTACTGGGCTCGTTGTTGCGCAGCGTCATCTCGAGCGACAGGGCGATGGAGTGCAACTCGGGCATGCCAAGCATGCCAGTCCGACCCTTGAAAGCATGCGCCAGCCTGATGGCTGCTTCCTGTGAACCGTTCATGATGGCTTCGCGAATCTGGCTGGCCGCAGCCGGGCCGTGGCTGACGAAGTCGAGTAGCCAGTGCCGGTAACGGTTTTCGTCGCCGGCAAAGCGAGCCAGTCCTTCCTGAACGTTGACTCCACGGATGGTGAAGGTGCAGGTCGATGGATTGCTGGTATTCATCGAATTGTCCTCTTTAGCTGGTTTTCGGGATCAGGTCGCAAAATCAGTTTCGACCCGAATGCCTGTCATCCTCGCAAATTGGCAAGGGTTTGTGCATCCGTAGTTTGTGCAAAAAACAGCGGGAATTACGGAGGCGGGAAGGGGTTTTTTACGCGAATAAGGCGGATTTTCATTGCGTATTCGTGAACGGGGAGTGCCTATTGCGCAGGAAAATACTTTTCGGCCGATGCGTTGCATTTATCCCTGTTGCGGGTTTGTGCTTTTTTCTTCTTCAGCGCTGCGTTCAAGCCAGTCCAGCAGCTTGCTGAAAATGGTTTCCGGATTGACGGGCTTGGTCAGGATGTCGTTCATCCCGGCCTCCTGGCAACGTTGTTTGTCTTCGGCAAAGGTGTTGGCCGTCATGGCCAGAATGGGGGTGTGGCGATGGCCGGGGATCTGGCGAATCTGCCGTGTCGCCTCCATGCCATCCATGACGGGCATTTGCATATCCATGATGATCAGCAGGTACGGAGTGACGCCTGCCTTCGCTATGGCCTGGCTGCCGCTTTCGGCGGTGTCGATCTGTAGGCCGGTGTCTTCAAGCAGATATTCAGTGATCGCCAGATTGATCGGGTCGTCGTCTACCAGGAGGATGGGGCGTCCGCGATAACGCTGGCGGATCAGCTTTTCAGCGCCGGCTTCCAACGGTGCGGTTTCGATTAGCTCTTGTTCGTTGCGTCGAGTGAGTCGTGCCGTAAACCAGAAAGTGCTGCCCATTCCTGGTTTGCTGTCAACGCCGATTTCACCGCCCATCAATTCGGCAAGGCGGCGGGTGATGGCCAGACCAAGACCGGTTCCACCGTATTTGCGGGTGGTTGAGCTATCGGCTTGTTCAAAGGTGCTGAACAGGCGCGGAACAGTCTCCGGGGCAATGCCGATGCCGCTGTCGCTGACTTCGAAGCGAACCATGGTCGAATCGTCGTTGGTCTCGATAATGCGGGCACGCAGGGTGATGCTGCCTTTTTCGGTGAACTTGATGGCGTTGTTCGTGTAGTTGAGCAGGGCTTGTTGTAGTCGGGTTGGGTCGCCACGCAGGTGGGGAGGATACATACTGCCATCGACACGCAGTTCAAGCCCTTTGCTCTTGGCGTTCTCGTAGAGAATTGAACGGACGGCATCGAGCAGCCCCCCAATGTTGACCGGTGCTTCTTCGAGAATGAATTTTCCGGCTTCGATTTTTGAAAGATCGAGAATGCCGTTGATCAGGTTAAGCAGGTGTTTTCCGGCTCGGTCGATCTGCTTGAGTTGCTCGGCTTGTGTCGGATTCAGACCGCTACGTTGCAGGATGTAGGTCATGCCCAGGATGGCATTCATCGGTGTGCGGATTTCGTGGCTCATGTTGGCCAGGAAGGCGCTTTTGGCCAGGTTGGCCGATTCAGCGTCGTTCTTGGCATTTGTCAGCGCCGCCGTGCGCTCGTCGACAAGGCTTTCCAGATGTTGCCGGTGCCGGTCAAGCTCAAGTTCCAGTTCCTTGCGTTCGGTGATGTCCTGGATCGTCCCGTGCAGGCGTATCGGCTTGCCCTGAACGTCGAGATCCAGTTTGCCCAAGCCGTGTACCCAGCGAACGGCCTGGTCGGTCTGGCGAACAATCCGGTACTCCTTGTTGAATTCGTGGCCTTGGACCAGGACATCGTTTTCAAAGTAGCTGATCATCATTGCACGATCGTCCGGGTGGATCAGGTGAGTCCATTCTTCATAGGAACGTATGAAGGATTTTTCCAGGCCAAAAATTTGGTCGAAAACTATTGAGTTGGTCCAGAAGCCGGTTTCGACGTTGAATAGGTAGCTGCCCATCTTCGCAATCCGTTGCGATTCGAGAAGCGCGGTTTCGCTTTCCTGTAACAGGCCGTTGAAAAACCCCGCAAATTCCATGCAAATGGTATAATTTGTCTTT
>CAZZDF010000003.1:0-21348 GCA_964652915.1 uncultured Propionivibrio sp.
GAACCTATGGTTATTATGCGGTGTCTCATTGGTTTCATGTGGCGATCATCTTTTTACTGTTGAGCGCACTGGGGTTGTGGTTGCTTTCAGCGTTGGAAGATGCCAAAGAGCGTGCAGAGAGGCTTGGTGTTGAATTGACGATACGTCACATGCGTACTGGTCTGCTTTATGCCATGGGCGAGGCGCTGATGCGGCAAAGCGAGCATGAGATATATTCCTGGGGTGGCAGTAACCCAATACGTTGGCTTGGAGGCAGTCCAAGTGGCTATCTCGGCGTTTGCTCATCAATGCAGCGTTTGAGTTTGGCGGGGGGGGAATGGTGTTTTGACGACGAACGAAAAGAGCTAGTCTATCAACCGCGCTACGTAGCACATCTTCATCAGGGAGGGGTTGATACCGGAGAGCCATGCACGCAACTAAGTTGGCGGGTGGCTTCTGTACCCAATGCGGAGCAAAGTGCGCAGGTTGTCGGGGTACGGATAGAATCGGCGTCCGCTTGTGATTGGGTATTGCAAGGCGCTTGACTAGAGTAAAGGATCGTAAAGTTTTGCCGTAATACGCCATATGGCGTATTGTTTGTCTGTAGATTCATTTTTTGGGGGTTGTGATGAAACGTTCTGCACAAGGTTTTACGTTGATTGAATTGATTGTGGTTATTACTATTCTTGGCATTCTGGCGGCAATTGCGTTGCCAAGGTTCGCCGCGTTACAGGCGGATGCGCGCTTGGCTAAAATGAACGGGGCCATGGGAGCAGTAAAAGGAGCAGCGGCGATGGCGCACGGAATGCTGATTGCGCGTGGTTTTCCTGCTAATTTTACAGGGACTCCTGCACCGGCCATCGTAATCGAGGGAACAACAGTGGTTTATACCTTGGGTTATCCGAATGTTGCGACGATTGTTCCCTTGGCAGGTTTGGTAGCTCCCGACTATACGATTACAGGTTTGGCAGGCGGTCGCATCGCTGCGTCGGATGCCAGCCATACAGCAGCTCCTAATGATTGTACGATTTCGTATGCAGTTGCGACTGCTGCTTCAATACAACCTACATATACAGTTAATGCAACATTGGCCAACTGTTCCTAGTTCTTCCATTGAAAAGGAGTCGTCAAAATGCAAACAAATCAAAAGGGTTTTACGCTGGTTGAGTTGGTTGTTGTCATCGTGATTCTCGGTATTCTGGCAGCGACGGCGTTGCCGAAGTTCATTGATCTTTCGGGTGATGCTAACGATGCTGCAACTAAAGGTGTTGCGGGGGCGATATCTTCGGCTTTTGCCGTTAATTACGGAGCGCGGGCGGCGAATTCGACGAAAGGAGTTGCGATTGCGGGTGGTGTGGTTACGGTCTCGGAGGCCGCTGGCAGCGTAATGGCAGGGGGCATGCCCTCAGGCTATACGATTACTCCGTCGACGGTGGCTTGTGGTACAACAGCGGGCGCCGCTTCAACGGTAACTGTTTCTGGAGGGAAGGGGACGTCCGGTTCCGCTTCGACAGCGACAGCAACGCTTGTTTGTACCGGCTGATAGGCGTTTTGTTGTGATGGCGCCGAGTGGATGAGTCCATTCGGCGTTTTTTATTGTCATTAATGAACCCCGGGGTTTCGATAGCGATGCTTAAAATACAAGGACAGATTGGCGAGGTTTGTGATCGATTGTTCGAGGGGTTTGTTCGCGAGGTGCCGCTTCAGCAGCCAATCATTAAAGGCAAGAAGCGTTTGTCGGAAAAAGAAATCGCTGCGGCGGTTGATTCTGGGCTGAAACGGTTTTACGGCGCGGCACGCGCTGAGCGCGAGAAACACCGCCTTGGCGTGATCGCCCGTGCACGTGTGGCGTTCGGTTTGCAGCAGCGTCTCTTGGCGGCTGGGTACCCACCGGCTTTAGTCAAGCAGGTGTTGTTTGCGATGTTGGTGTCGGCTTTCGTCGGCAAGCGAGTGTAGCGTGTTGATGGGATTCGACGATTTTCTTTGGCGCAAGTTGGCTGCGTGGAGGTCGGCACGTGGTTTGTTATCCGATGCTTCGAAGGCCTTTGAGAGTGGCACGGCATTGCCGGATGCGCCGTTGTTTGAAGAGTCTGGCCGGTGTTTTTTGCATGTTGGTTGCGGAAACTCACGGAAGCCTGGCGTTGGAAGAGGGTTTCAAGACTGCGATTGGCGGGAGATTCGTCTCGATATTGATCCGGCGGTTGCGCCGGATGTCGTTGCAAGCATGCTTGATATGGATTTGGTGCCAACGGCTGCGGTGGATGGCGTCTATTCATCGCATAATATCGAGCATCTTTATCCCCATGAGGTGCCGCTTGCGCTGGCCGAGTTTTTTCGCGTACTGAAGCCGGATGGCTTGTTGGTGTTGACCTGTCCGGATTTGCAATCACTGTGCCGGCTTGTTGTAGAGGATAAGCTTGACGAAACAGCCTATGTTTCGCCAGCGGGAGCCATTGCGCCAATTGACGTTTTGTATGGGCTTAGAAGTTCGCTGGCTGGCGGAAATTTGCATATGGCGCATCGAACCGGGTTTACGCTTAAGACGCTTGTGGCAGCAGTTCGCGCGGCAGGGTTTGTTTCGGTTAGCGCAAGGCGTCGTGACGACTACTTTGATTTGTGGTTGCTTGCCACCAAAACTAAGTTGTCCGAACAGGAACTTTTTCAGTTGGCGCTCGAACATTTTCCACCATGAGGGTTCCTGTCTTTCAATTGGCACTTCCTCGGGCGTGGTTGTGGCTTCTTTTTGGTAGATGGTTTGAACGACAGGGTATGAACAGCCTCGCCGTAAGCTGCTTCCGCAATGGCGCGGCAGGTGCAGGGAGAGCGGCAGCAGAGGCAGGGTTCCTGCTTGGCAAACAATTGCTTGAGCAGGATAAGAACGCGGATGCTGTAGTTGTTTGCATGCAGGCGGTCTCTCAAGATCCCTCTCATGCCAGAGCCTGGTGTGCGTTGGGCGCGGCGCAACGGCGGCTGGTGCACATGGATGAGGCGAAGGATGCCTACGACAAAGCGTTACAGGGCGATCCGGAATACGCTCAGGCGTGGAGTAATCTCGGTGAATGGTACTTGGCGCGGGGTGAAGCATTGGCTGCGCTCGAGAGCTTTGAGCATGCGCTGAAACTCGATCGACATCTGCTCGAAGCGCTGAATAATCGCGTGGCTGCACTTTATGAACTCGGACGTTTTACCGAAGCTGAAGCCGAAGCGAACCTCGCTATCGAGCGGCATCCCGAGGTGGCGGCACTTTATGTGAATCTGGGTAATGTGCTGTTGCATACAGGCAAGGCGCGTGCCGGAGTGAAGGCTTTTAGGCGGGCGCTTGAGTGCGATCCGGCATGTGCGGAAGCGCACATGAATCTGGCGACGATGTTTGGGGAAACCTACCATATCGGCGAGACCCTCGACTTTATCCAAAACGAAATTGCGCTCAAGGGCGAAAGTGCGCAGCGGTTGGCCTCCCTTGCCTTGGCTCAGCATGCCAAGGGCGATTTCGCGGCGGCCGAAGTTAACTGCCGAAAAGTGCTGGAGATGCAACCCGGTAATGTTTCATCACTGATTACGCTGGCGGGCTGTATGAGTGTTCGCGCCGATCACCGCAGTGCGACGGAAATGTATGAGCGTGCGTTGAGTAGCAACCCGAAAATGCCGGCTATCTATTCGAATATCGCGTTTAATGCGACGTATCGGCCGGAACTTTCACCTGCAGAGGTTTTTGATTGCCACCTTGAGTGGGCGCGTCGCTTTGAAAGCCCCGATTCTGATGTCGTTTTCGTGCATCCGGTCATGGATCAGCCGGATCGGCCTTTGCGTATCGGCTATGTTTCGGGTGATTTTGGCATTCATCCCGTCGGCTTTTTGTTGCGTGATGTGATCCTCAATCATGATCGTGATTTGTTTGAGATTCATTGTTTTTCGATGATGCGAAAGGAGGACGAAATCACCGTCACCATTCGCGAAAGCGCCGATGCCTGGCACGATTCGCTGTTGTCGAGCGACGAAGAACTGGCCAAGGAAATTTTCGATCTGGGCATTGATATTCTGGTCGATCTTTCTGGACATACGGCGTATAACCGTTTGCCATCATTTGCGTTGAAGCCGGCACCAGTGCAAGCAACATGGATCGGCTACTTTCATTCGACCGGCCTGAAAAGCATCGATTACTTCATTACCGACCCTTACACCTCTCCTGCGGGTTGTGGGCAGTTGTTTTCTGAAATTCCGGTGTGGTTGCCGCATTCGCGCTTTTGCTATTCGCCTCCGGCCTATGCACCGGAAGTTGCGCCGGCGCCTGTGCTGGAAAAAGGATACATCACTTTCGGGTGTTTCAATCGTGTTGAAAAATTGGTCGAACCGGTGATTGCGGCTTGGTCGGAAGTTCTTAAAGCCTTACCGGAAAGTCGCTTATTGCTGAAAGCCGGTGCACTGAACAATGACATGGTTCGTGAAAATCTTCTGGCCCGTTTTTCCGCCTACGGAGTGCCGCGTGACCGTCTGGAATTGCAAGGGCCGACCTCGCACATCGAGATGTTCGAGCAATATGGCGAGGTCGATATTGCCCTTGATCCTTTCCCGTTCAACGGTGGAATGACAACGCTCGAGGCTTTGTGGATGGGCGTTCCCGTGGTTTGCGTGGCAGGACAAGGGGTTGTTGCGCGCCAAACGGTATCGGTATTGACCAATATTGGGCTTCAGGAACTTGCTTTTGCCGATGTTTCTGCTTATATCCAAGGAGCGGTTCGATTGGCGTGTGACGTGGTGCGGCTTGGTGTGCTTCGGCAAACAATTCGCCAGCGAATGATCGATAGTCCGATCATGCAGTCGGCCCAATTTGCGCGCGATTTGGAGGCTTCGTATCGCAGGATGTGGCTGGCGCGGTGCTCTGGAACTGTGCTGCCCGGTGACATTGCCGGCAAGTGTGGCGCATAATCGGCGGTGATTTTAGGGCGGATGGTGTGGAGATCGGCCGAGCAGGAGTTTTCTTGGCCTTTTGCATGTGCAGGAGTTACCTTCTTGCAAGGTGCGTCGGAGGGCGATCTCCCAATGGGGGCTTGGATGTTGCCGTGAGTAGGCGTGTTTGGCGATGCTGCTCTGTAGATTGTTTATTCATGCGGGTTTGCGGTGGGTGATATGAAAAACCGTGGTCTGTTACTACTATTGTTGTTGCTTTGTCTTTGCCCGTTGCGTGTCGCTTGGGCACAGATCAATTGGGTCTCTTCCTCGGTGGCGCCAGTTTCTGCAAATGCCGTTTCTTCTTTATCTATCGCCACGCCGGCCAGTATTGTTTTTGCCGATTTGCTCATTGCCCAAATTACCGTTAATCCGGGTACTTCCGCCGTTACTGCGCCGACTGGATGGTCTTTTGTGGACGAAGTAGCTTCAGGCAGCGTTCGTCAACGCATTTACTACCGGGTCACTAACGCCAGTGAGCCGACCAGCTTTAGCTTTGGAATCGCGCCTTCTGCGCGGGCAGCGGGGGCGATTATTGCTTTGCGCGGTGCAGAAATGGTGCCACCGATCTTCGCTTCCTATAGCGAGCGCAGTGATACGGGCAATGCGCTGATTGCCGATTCGGTGAACAGTACGCGAAATAACTCCTTGCTTTTGTCTTTTTTCTCGCAAGCCAACGGTAACGGAAGTATTACACCAACATCGCCTCTAACCTCTCGATTAGCTACTGCGACTGGTTCTGGCCAAAACGGGGTGAGTATAGCCGTCGGTAGCGAATCACTCGCCTTGGCCGGGCCTGCCGGCTCAAGATCTGCGAGTAGTACACAAAACACCGACTATGTCAGTCAGGTGATTGCTCTGCGCCCGGCCGTTTCAACTTGCATCACCGATGACTTTCAGCGCGCGCAACTTGGGTCAAACTGGGCAGTAACAACACGTCAAGGCACCTTTACTCCCGCGATCGTGAATAACCGGATGCGAATGACAGAGGCAGCCGACTATCAGTCAACCGCTGCGACTTTACAATATGTACTGCCTGCTTCGGGTAATCTGGTTACCACGGAGTTCCGGCACTTCGCCTATGGCGGAAACGGTGCGGATGGTTTGGTCTTCGTGCTTTCAGATGCTTCGATTACGCCACAACCCGGTGGTTACGGAGGGTCTCTTGGTTATGCACAGCGCTCGGGTGTTAGTGGTTTTGCCGGAGGCTGGTTAGGTGTTGGCCTGGATGAATACGGCAATTACTCAAATGGTGATGAGGGTCGAACCGGTAGGCCTCCGTCATGGACAACGCCCAACGGGATAAATCCTTCTACTGGTACCCGGCGTGATGCGGTGGTCGTTCGCGGTTCGCTGCCGAACTACTACTACCTGGCTGGAACAAATACCCTTACCCCGCAAGTGGATAATACGCCAGCGCAGGGCTATTTATACCGTGTTACCGTCGATTCACGGGTTAGCGGCGAAGCGTGGGTTCTGGTCGAACGTGATACGGGAAGCGGCTATGCTGCTCTGATCCCACGCTTTAATGTACTCGCTGCCAACAGTGCGCAGCAAGATGCCACTGGTGCCAGTCGGGTTCCCAGTAACTTTTATCTCTCGTTTACCGGATCAACTGGTGCTGCCAGAAATATTCATGAATACGACAACTTTAGCGCTTGCGCTTTGGCGTTGGATGCTATCAATCCACAAATTGACCACTTTCGTTTTTATCATGATGGCGCGGCTAATACCTGTACTGCTGAACCCATTCGTCTGCAGGCTTGTGCCAATTCCGACTGTAGTTCTCTTTATACGGGGGGGGTTACGGCACAACTTGCGGTGAGCGGCTCTGGTCAATGGCAAGACTCGGCCGGAAATGCGCTGACGAACAATACTGTCAGTTTTTCGGGAGGCAGCGTCAATTTACGTCTTTCGCAAACCAGCGCAATTACCCAAACTCTAAGCGTTTCCTCCAGTATACCGGTAACTCGTCCACTATCTGTCCCCATGTGTTTAAATAGCGCAACGAACACGGCCTATCCAAACTGCAATCTCGTGTTTTCGGGGACAACCAGTTTTACTTTCGGCACAGCACCGGCCAATGTGATTCCGGCGCAGGAAGCCGGCGTTGAGTCCGCTAACATTCGCATTCAAGCGAACAATAGCGCCTGTACGGGAACACCGCCGGCAGATTTTAACAACAAGACGGTTGCCGTACAGTTCTGGTTTAATTACCTTGATCCGCAGGCGAGCACCGTCGCGACAAATATTACAGGCTACAAACCGGCGCTGTGGATTGACCCCTATGAAGCCGCAAGCAATATCACGCCAATGTTCTTTGAGCTGCCGACGGCAAAAGCTAGCGCGGTAATCTGCAGTGTTTACTTCAATTCGAGCGGAATTGGTTATTTCAAGATGGTCTATCCTGATGTTGGCCAGCTACAGCTTTCCGCCGAAGTTAGCAGCCTGTCAATTACTGGTAATGCGGCTTTTGTGGTCAAGCCTTACGAATTTCTTGTTGATAATGTGCTGCGCACTGCTGATTCATTTGCTAACCCGGCTGCGACGGGGGCTTCTGGAAGCGTATTTATTCAAGCCGGGCAAGATTTTTCGGCTCGTATTACCGCCCGTAATGCTGCACATAAAATCACTGACAATAGCGGTATTACACCTGTAACGCCTTTAGGCACCTTTACGAGTTACGGAAGAACAACACGGTTGTTTGGCAAAGAAGCCGTTCCTGAAGGTGTGCGCCTGCTTAGCGATGCGGCAGCCTTGCTTCCGAGCGGTGGTAACAATCCGGCTATCGGCAACCGCGATATCGTCGGCGGATCGTTCGGGATTAGTAGCAGCACGTTGGGGCAGGCTACCGTCACTAACCTGAATTGGCCTGAAGTAGGCATTATTCGTCTGCAACCAAAAATCCGGCCAACCGGCAGCGAGACGACCGGAGATTACCTGGGTGCCGGCGATGTAGCACGCTATACGTCTCCAAATATCGGTCGTTTCATCCCCAGAGGCTTCGTGGCCAGTGGGCAGAGCGTGGTGCCACGTAGTGATATTGCCACCTGTGCTGTTTCCAGTTTTACTTATCTTGGCGAACCCTTTCGGGTCAGCAACTTCACCTTGAGTGCAACAGCTACCGACGGAACAACGACACAAAATTACGCCGGCAACTGGGCCAAGCTTGATCTTAGCTCGGCCGATACTAACGTCAGCAAACTGGGTGCGGGTGCTCAGCACGGGGTTTCGCCGGCTTTTACCAATTTCTATAGTGCGACGCCGGCTTCCAACCGGGTAGTGGCTATCTATGGTGGTAGCAGCTTTACTGATACCTACCCCGCCAGCGACCCGGATTGCCCGAATGCCAAGAAGCTGGCTTGGTGCAAGGGGAGCGCGCAGACGAGCCTTGATGTCACCATTAACCGGGCAGCCGCGCCGGATGGGCCGTTTGCGGGCGCCATCCTGGGTCTTAGCCCGGTTGACGGCGATGGCGTGAAAATGAGTTCGCTGGATTTTCAGCGAGACTACACAGGGAGCGGCGCGCTGGTACCCGACGGACAAATCATTGCCGTGCTGGCAGGCAATGAACTGCGTTTTGGTCGTCTGCGCATGATTTCTGGTCAGGGCTCGGATGCTGCGCCATTTATTATGAAGACTGAGGCGCAGTATTGGGATGGGGCTTACTGGCGAACCAATATGCTTGATAGTTGTACTTCCTACGTGAAGGAAAACGCCGCTTGTTCAGGCCTGACTTCGGTAAGTGCTGCAACGGTGGTTAATAAAGGTTATGGTTCGCTTACCCTGACCAAGCCATCCGGGGTTGGAACGGCGAAGATATGTCTGAATATGGCCTCGACTGCTGATGGTTGTGCGGGGGCGACGTCAGCTGCTAGTCTCGGTTATTTGCGCGGGAATTGGGGGGCGGCAAGCTATGATAAGGACCCGTTCGGATACATTGAATTCGGGCGCGCCAACTCGAATACACGGGGAAATTGGGGCTTTATTTATCAGCGGGAGAATTTTTAAGTGCTTGTGATGATCGGCGAGCGCAGGCAGCGCGGGTTTACCCTGGTCGAGTTGATCGTTACCTTGGTCGTTTTGGGTATCCTGGCTGTTGTGGCTTTGCCGCGTTTTGTTGACAAACAGGTTTTTGAGACGCGCGGTTTTGTTGATCAGACCTTGTCTGCGCTCCAGTACGCACGCAAAGTTGCGGTGTCCGCCGGACGTAATGTATGTGTGAGCGCGAGTGCTGCAGGCACTTCGTTGACCGTAACGATGGCGTCTAACCGGGGTAGTGGCGAGGCCTGCCTTCCTGCTAATACAGTTGCAAATCCATCTGCAAAGTGGGCAAGCTATTCCGGTGTGGCTTATGGTACGGCGCTGGGAACTACTTTTCGAGGCGACGGTACGGCGGTCGCAACGATTGCGCCGCATTTTACGGTAACAGGGGATTCCACTTACACAATCGTTGTTGAGTCGACGGGTTATGTTCATTGCACGCCGGTGACCGTATGCGAATAAATCAGAAACTTTTTCTCGCGCTACGTCGCCAAATCGGTTTGACGCTGATTGAGCTGGTTGTGTTTATCGTGATCGTTTCGGTCGCGATTGTTGGTGTTCTTACCGTCCTTAACATCACGGTGATGAGAAGCTCCGATCCTCTTGTGCAAAAGCAGGCGCAGGCATTGGCTGAGGGCTTGCTTGAAGAAATTCAGACGGCGTATTTTGCCTATTGCGATGGCGCCGATGTGCAATTGAAGTATGCAAATACTGTGGCGAATTGCACGGGTGGGGTCGGCGATTCTTACGGTGCGGAGAGTGGTGAAACCCGTCCTTTCGACACGGTAAAGGATTATGCTTCGGCGGCAGGTACTTCGACAGCTCTTTCTTCAGTACTGCCGAATGAGTTGAGCGTGGATGCTCCGGCCGGCTATACCGCTGCCGTTGTTATCGGGCCAGCGGCTTTGGGCGACATAACATTGGCGTCCGGCGACGCCTTGTTGATTCGGGTTACGGTGACCAATGGCAGCACACAGGCGGTCGCTGAAGGTTACAAAACGCGCCAGGTGCCGCAATGAGCATGAAAAAGCACGGAACGGGTTTTACCCTGGTCGAGATGATTATGGTCATCGTGATTACCGGCATTATTGCCGGAATGGTCGCGGTTTTTATTCGCTCGCCCGTTGATTCTTATTTCAATACTGTTCGTCGATCTGCGTTGACCGAAGAAGCAGATTTCGCTTTACGTTTTGTGGCGCGGGATTTGCGAGCGGCTTTGCCCAACAGTATCTCCTGTACCGGTAGCGGTGTGAGCTTTTTGTCGGTCCGTTCTGGAGGGAGGTTCCGGGAGGAGCAGACTGCTGCCAACGTAGGGATACCTTTGGCGTTTGGAAGCGCTGCTAGCTCTTTTGACATCATTGGCAGTAGCGCCAATTCAACGTTGTTTGATGCACGCGGCAACGCTGTTAATGGGTCGAGTAGCCGGGTTGTTGTCGGCAACCTCAGTTCAGGCGTGGCGTCTTGCTACAACAGCGCTTCGGCATTCGTGAATAACGCCCCGTCGCTAACGAGTCTGGCCGCAAGCAATGTTGCATTCGCAAGCACCAGTTATCCCAATGAATGCCAGCTGACATCGCCAACAGTCACGGATAGCGGAGTTTTTCCCAATCCGGTGAACGGCCGCGAATTTGGCAGGTTTTATGTGACAGATTCGACGCCGGCGACTTATGTGTGTAATACGACAGCGGGGCTGAGAAAAAATGGAGCTTTGCTTGTTGCCCCCAGCCATCTTCAGGCTTGTGAAGTGGCGTGTGATCAAACAAAACAAAGAATCCAACTGGTGACATTTAATTTGACCTTAAAAGATCGCGACAACGAATCGGTCACCTTGTTGCGTCGCGTCACGATTGTGAATCGGCCATGATTGAAAATAGATCAATGTTTGACACCGGGTTTGTGCTGCCGTCAGCCATCTTTTTGCTTGTGGTTCTGGCTGCTTTGGGGGCGTTTATCCTGAATGTGTCGAGTAACCAGCAATTGGGTATGGCCATGGATGTTCGGGGGGAGAGGGCGTGGCAAGCAGCAAATGCCGGCATGGAGTGGGTGCGTTACAAACTGGCCAGTAACTCGGCCAGTCCGAGTTGCCCCGCCAATACGACTTGGGGCGGCAGTGGCTATAGTCTTGGCTTTGCAGGGACGGCAACTTTGGCGGATTTTTTCGCAACCGTTGAATGTAGACAGCTCGAAAATACGGATGTACAGGGTATACAGACGTGGGTGTTTGAAGTGCGAGTTACTGCGTGTTCCGCCGCTGCTGCCGCTGAACCGCGTTGCCCCGGAACATCCACTACAACGTCTTATGCCGAGCGTCAGCTTCAAGGGCTGGTTTCATTTTAACGAGTTGTATTTGTTAAGCCGAGAAGAACTCACTGTTGTTCGGGAGGATGAAATTCCTGCTTTCAATGCCGGATTTCCATCCTGATGATCGTTAAAGCAAGGGCAAGCTGTTGAAACTTTGTTTTGATATATGGAGCAAGCTAATCATTAAGTGCGTGGCTGTTCTGTGTTGCTTGCCAAAAAATCCTTGTTTTTTAGCAGCTTAACCGGTATCTTTAAACGAAAATATAAACAAGGTTGTACGATGTCCTTAAGTATTGCCGCTCGACGCAAGCCTGGCTGGATGGCCATCCTTCCGCAAGGGGATTGGGTGACGCTGGCGCACGTGGTTTGCGAGCCGAATTCCAAACCGGAAATTCGCGCGCTCGATAGCTTTGCGGTCGATGCGGGACTTGCCGATGCGTTGCAGCGTTTGCGTACGACGCGGCAGCTCAAGTCCTACGCTTGCACTTCCCTGCTGGGCAACGGTGAGTACAACGTGACGCAGCTTGACGCACCGCAGGTGCCGGTCGAGGAGCGCAGGGAGGCCTTGCGCTGGGCGCTCAAGGAGACGGTTAATTACCCGCTGGAGAGCGCTTGTATAGAGGTTCTGGATAGCGGCAGCGAAGGTGGTGTTGCGGGGCGTCCGGCCGGGGTGCTGGTGGTTTCCGCTGCCGAGCAGGCGGTTCTTTCACGGGCGGCGCCCTTCGAGGCGGCGAAAATTTCACTGGATGCGCTTGATGTGCCGGAGCTGGCGCAGCGCAACGTGGCCGCTTTGCTGGAAGACGAAAACCGCGGCCTGGCCTTTTTGCGTATCGATGAAACGGGCTTGTTGTTGACGCTGACTTTCCGTGGCGAACTGGTGGCTGTTCGTCGGGGTGAGGCGACTTCGCTGCAGTTGAATGATCCCGATGAGGATGCCCGGGCACGGATCAAGGAGCGCCTGGTTCTCGAGTTGCAGCGCAGCCTGGATAACTTTGATCGCCAGTACAGCCATGTGCCGATCTCGAAAGTGGTTCTGGCGACCTATCCGCATGTTGAAAATCTGGCGGCTGAACTCGGCGAGAACACCTATATCCCGGTGCGTGAAATGGACCTCATGCCGGTGCTGGATTTCCCGGCGGTGCCTGAGCTGCGCGATCCGCTCTGTCAGGCGAAGAACCTGCTGGCGATCGGTGCGGCATTGCGCGGGCGGCCGGGGCAGTCTGCTGCCAAGGAGGCAGCAAGCCAGCAAATTAATCTCTACGAAGCGCGCTTGCGTCCGCGGCATGAGTTGCCGGTGGCACGCAATCTGGCGATTGCCGCACTGGTGACTATTGCGGTGATGACGGCACTTTCCTTGTGGGCTCGTTCGGAGGCAAGCCGCAAATCCGAACTTTCGACCGGGTTGCAGGCGCGGTTGTCGGCAGAGCAAACCCAATTGCAGGAATTGAGCAAGACCATTGCTCAACGCAAGGTGTCGCCAACCTTGATGGTAGAGCTGGAGAGGGCGAGAGCGATGTTGGCGGTACGTAATGAAGTAATCGATGTTTTGAATTCAGGTGCTTTGGGCAATACGACCGGTTTTTCCGAGTTTATGGCAGGCTTTGCGCGGCAGACGCAACCCGATTTGTGGCTGACCGGTTTTGCAGTGACGGACGGAGGCGAGGGAATTGAAATTCGCGGGCGTTTGCTTGATCCAGCCAAGCTGCCGGTTTATATGCAGCGCTTGCGTAGCGAACCGGTGTTTGCCGGGCGGCGCTTTGCAGCGTTGGAGATGAAAGGTGTCGATCCGGTTGAGCCGAAGGATGTCGCGGTGAATAGCCCGGCATCAGCGGGAGAGTCGCTTTCGGTGCCGGAGTTAAAGCTGCCGCGGTTTGTTGAATTTGTTTTGCGTTCAGAGAAGATGATTGGAGCCGATACGGCTCAGGATGCCGGGGTGAAGCAATGAAGGCGCAATGGCAGAAACTTGCTGCGCGCTACGATGTGATGCAATTGCGCGAGCGTTGGCTGGTGGCGTTGGCAGTGCTGGGTGGCATTGTGTTGATTGCTTACAGCTTTGTTATTGACCCCGCGCTGAAACGCTCGCAATTGGCCGAACGTAGTGCCACCGATCAAAGCGCTCAGCTTTCAAGCCTGCAGATTCAGATTCGTGCCTTGCAGTCGCCGGACAATAATCCGGATATTGCTGCTAATGCCGAACTGTCCAGTCTAAAAACGAAACTCGGCGAGTTGGCCGGGCGGCTTGAAGCACTGGAAAGTACCTTGGTGCCTCCGCAGCGCATGCCGATGTTGCTTGAAGATATGATCGGGCGCAAGAGCGGCCTGCGCTTGCTGAGTTTGAAAACTCTGCCGGTGGCACCGCTTTTGGAGAAAAAAGCCAACGCAGAAGAAAAGGATGCGAAGGCAACTGATAATCGGGTAAATTCCTCTGCCGGTCTTTACAAACACGGTGTTGAAATCAAGCTGGAGGGGAGCTATCAGGAATTGGCCGGTTATCTTCAACGCCTTGAGAAATCGGGTCAGAAATTATTGTGGAGCAGTGTCAGCCTTTCTGCCGAGAAGCATCCGCAACTAGTGCTGACGCTAACGGTATATACCTTGAGTCTGGATCGTGCATGGCTGATCGTTTGATGATCTCTCGTTGTTGTTACGCTGCTTTGACTTTGGTGCTATCGGTTGCGATGGCCGGCGTGCAGGCGCAAACGGTGATGGCCGATCCGACCGCGCCGCCAACCGGCTTTGTTGCTTCGTCAGGCGATACCATGGAGGGGGCCGGCTCCTTGCTTACGTCGATCAAGGTTCCCAAAAAGGGTAAGCCGGTGGCGGTGATTGGCGGGCAAGAAGTAAAACTGGGGGAACTGTATGGCGATAGCCGGTTGGTCAAACTAACTGAACGCGAAGCTGTTCTCGAAGGGCCGTCCGGGATCGAGCATTTGATGCTGACGCCGGGAATAGAAAAAACAAATATCACAAAGAAATCGCCTGCTGCCAAAAGTGCGCAGAGTGGGGGTAAACCATGAAGTTCAGATTAGTCTTGTTGCCGGTATTGGTTCCGTTGGTTGTCGCTGGCTGCAACGCCTTTCAACCAAAATCGCCGGGTGTGACCTTCGACCGGATTGGACAGGAGATGCAAGGAGCGGTCGATGCCAAGTCAAAAGGCTCTGAGGATGCTCTGAGCCAGGCCATGATGCCGCCTTTACAGCTCGATTTGCCGGCTTCGACCAAGAGCGCTGAACCGCGTTTCGATCTGGCGGTGAATAACGCGCCGGCCGCTCAGGTTTTCATGGCCTTGGTTAGTGGTACGCGCTACAGCATGTTGGTGACGCCGGAGGTTTCGGGCAATGTGACCGTCAATTTGAAGAATGTGACGGTGCGCGAGGCGCTGGAGACTTTGCGGGAACTGTATGGCTACGAGTACAAGGTGCAGGGTACGCGCATCTATATTCAACCCAATACATTGCAGACGAGGGTGTTCAAGATCAATTACCTGGATGGAAGGCGTCAGGGGCAGAGTGAGGTACGGGTTATTTCCAACACGATGAATTCGTCGACTGCCGGCTCGAATTCGACTAATAGTACAACCCCGCAGCCAACGACAGGGGCGACGTCAGGTACAACGGTATCGGGTCCGCCGAGTAGCCAGATTACGACCAGTACCAACAGCGATTTTTGGCGCGATCTGGGTACGGCACTCGCTAGTATCGTTGGCAACAGCGATGGGCGCGCGGTGGTGATTAATCCGAATTCCGGTGTGGTACTGGTCAAGGCCTTCCCGAGTGATTTGCGGGCGGTGGAAGACTATTTGCGTGTTACTCAACTGATCGTTGAGCGACAGGTGATGCTGGAAGCCAAAATCATCGAGGTTGAGCTAAATGAGCAGTTTCAGGCCGGGGTGAACTGGAATCATTTTGGCGGAAAAGAAAACCGTTTTGCCTACGGTGCAGTGGAGCCGGAAACGGCGCTAACGACCACCAGTCGTGCCGACTTTAATTCGTCCAATGTGCCGCCGAGTGGCGGGCGAACGATTCTTGGGAAAGGCGTTGGCGTATTGCCCGGCGTCGGTGGCCTGGTGGCGGCGACCAAGCTGGGTAGCGGCTTTTTTGGCCTGGCTTTTCAGAGCGCTAATTTCGCCGCTTTGTTGAATTTCCTGGAAACTCAAGGTAATGTCCAGGTGCTGTCGAGCCCGCGGATTGCCAGTATCAATAACCAGAAAGCGGTGCTTAAGGTCGGCGTGGATGAGTTTTTCGTGACCAATGTGACGTTGGGTACGCAATCGACTACTGCGGTTCAGGGTACTGCGCCATCGGTTACTTTGCAGCCATTTTTCTCGGGCATCGCGCTGGATGTGACGCCGCAGATCGATGAGGATAACAACATTGTTTTGCATGTTCATCCGTCGATCAGTCTGGTCAAGACAAAGGATACGGTGATCAATCTCGGCGATCAGTACGGTCAGATTGTTCTGCCATTGGCCAACAGTGCGGTGAATGAGACGGATAGTGTGGTGCGGGTGCAGGATGGCAACATCGTCGCCATTGGCGGTTTGATGAGGCAAAGTCAGACATCCGACAACAATGGTTTGCCCGGGACGACGCAATCGTCCGGCTGGGGACTACTGTTTGGAACGCGTAATAGTCAGTTAACTAAGCGCGAACTGGTGATCCTGATAAAGCCGACGATCATCCGCAATGAGTCCAGTTGGAAGGAAGACCTGTTTGAAACTCAGAGCCGGATTCAGCAGTACGATCCGCGCCCGCCCGCGCCCATGCCTGTTCAATGATGGAGTGAAGCACGCGTGTATCTGAAGCACTTTGGTCTGATTGAGCTGCCTTTTGGTATTACGCCCGATACCAGCTTCACCTATTCGGTGCAGTATCATCAGGAAGCCTTGAATACCTTGTTGTTGGCGCTGGATCAGGGCGAGGGCTTTGTTAAGATCAGTGGCGAAGTGGGCAGCGGGAAGACCTTGTTGTGCCGACGTTTGCTGCAAACACTGAACGACGGCTGGGTCACCGCCTATCTGCCCAATCCGAATCTCGATGCCAACACCCTGTTTCTGGCGCTCGCCGAGGAGTTGGGGATCAAGGATGCCGCCGGTCTGGACCAGTATCATCTGGTGCGCCGCATCAACTTGGCACTGCTCGATTTTGCCCGCGCCAAGAAGAAGGTGGTGTTCTGCATTGACGAAGCGCAGGCAATGCCGATCGAAACGCTGGAAGCCTTGCGCCTACTCTCCAACCTGGAGACTGAAAAGCGCAAGCTGCTGCATATCGTGCTGTTTGGCCAGCCGGAACTCGACGAGAAGCTGCATCGCCCGGAAGTGCGCCAGCTACTGCAGCGCATCGCTTTTCATTACCGGCTTGGCGTATTGAAGAAAAGCGAAATCGCGCATTACGTCGCTCATCGTTTGCGTGTGGCCGGTTATCGTGGCGAGGGGCTGTTTACGCCGGCGGCTTTGCGCGCTCTGCATCGCGCCAGCGGGGGAACGCCGCGTCTCATCAATATTTTGGCGCACAAGTCGTTGATGTCGGTCTTTGGCGAGGGGCGTCAAATGGCCAAGGTGCGGCATGTGCGGTTGGCGCGCAAGGATACCGAGGGTGCCCGGCGTATCGGATGGCTCTGGGGATGATGGTCCGGATGGAAGCGCAATGAGCTTGATCAATCAGATGTTGCAGGATCTCGATGCCCGCCGTGCGGCACACGGGGTGGGTTCGAGCTTGCCGAACGATGTGCGGCCTTTGCCGCAACAGCAGGCGTCGCGTTTGCCGCTTATTCTCGGGTGCGTTGTATTTCTGGCGCTGCTTGGAGGCTTTGTTTTTTATCAGTTTGGCGGGCGGGTCGAGTTTCCCTATTCCGCTGCCATTCAGCCGATAGCGGTTCAGCCCGCAGCGACTCCCCCTACGTCAGCGGCCCCCCCCGTGCAGGCCGCTGAGCAAGCTGTTGCCGAGGCTGTTCCGCCGGTTTCTCCCCTGCAGGAACTGGAGGGGAGTCTGCGCCTGGCCGAAGCACTCGACTTGGCTGTTGAACAGCCGGTTGAACTCAAGCCGGAGCCAAAAACGGAAGCAAAACCGGTGGTCAAGCCCAAAGCCCCCGTCATTGCCGAAAAACCAGCGGTAGAAAACAAGGCGCCGCTTGCGTCGGCGCGAGTCGCCGAGCCGGAGTTGTTGTCCAAGCCAGAAGTGACGCCCAAGGCCTCCGCTAAATCCGCCAAACCGGGCGCAATCGAAAGAAACGAGGTCGCTGCTTCACCGCGTGAACGTGCTGAAAGCGAATACCGCAAGGCGCTGGCCGCAGTGAATCAGGGAAGGCTTGAAGAAGCCATCGATGATTTGCACAACGCGTTGCGTCACGACGTCTTGCATAGCGCTTCAAGGCAGTTGTTGGTGACTTTGTTGTTGCAGGCGAAAAGGCCCGATGAGGCGGTTCAGGAATTGCAGGACGGCTTGCACCTTCAGCCGGCGCAGCTTAATTGGGCGATGAGTCTGGCTCGGTTGCAGGTCAGTCGCGGTGACTTGAATGGTGCGTGGAAGACGCTCGAATTCTCGATGCCGGCAGCGGGTAGTAACGCGGATTATCAAGGCTTTGCCGGTCATGTGTTGCATCGTCTCAAGCGTGACAAGGAATCCGCCGAGCACTACCAGGCTGCCGTGCGTTTGTCTCCCGGCGATGGCCGCTGGTGGCTGGGTTTGGGCCTGGCCTTGGACGCCGAAGGGCGCTCCGCAGAAGCCCGGGAAGCTTTCATGCAAGCGCGGAACTGCGGGAATCTCAGCCAAGAATTGAATGTGATCGTCGAGAAAAAGCTTCGCTAGCGAATAATGCCCGTTCTGCCTTATTTGGGGAGCGCCCGGGCAAGCACCAGCAAGGTCACCGAGCTTGCGCCATGAAGCTTCACTGCGCGCGCGCATTCATTGAGCGATGCGCCGGTGGTCATTACGTCGTCGATCAGAAGCAGTCGCTTTCCGCTGAAATCGGCCGAGCAGTGAAAAGCGCCGCGGATGTTCTTCTCGCGTTCGCGCCAGGCCAGGTTGGCTTGTGCGGGCGTATTGCGGGTGCGGCTGCAACTCGTGGCATCGATCGCGATGCGCAATGCCTTGCTCAGCGGGCGGGCGAGTTCGAGCGCCTGATTGAAGCCGCGTTCGCGTAGCCGTTCGGGGTGCAAGGGCAGTGGAATGATTAGGTCTGCCGTCAGGTCTTGAGCCAGCGCGGCAAGCTGTTTCCCGAAGAAGTTGCCCAATGACAGGCGATGGCCGTATTTGAAAGATTGAACCAGCTTGTCGAGCGGGAAGTCGTAGCGGTAAGCGGCCAGCGTTGTGTCGTAATGGGGCGGTTTGACGAGGCAGTGGCCGCAGGTTTCACCCATTGGCGTGGGCAGCGCGCAGCGCGGGCAGCCGGGTTTGGTCAGTTCGGGCAAGCTGCCGACACAGGCGGAACACAGCAGGTCTTGATCGCTGGCGCTGCCGCAAAGCAGGCAATCCTGGGTCAGCCAGCGGCTTGTGCAGAGTCCTGCAAAAGCCTGCAAGCCCTTGTTTTGAGGTAAGATCGACACTTTGAATGGTTCCTGAGCAACGCTCCGATTGTGCGCGCATTGTCCTTGACGCGCCTCCTTTTTTGCAGGTTTTTTCATGACTACAGTTTCTCATGACGCGTCGCCGGTCGCCGCGTCTTCCCGTACGGCCAAGTGGCGTGTTTCAGAGGTTGAGGCGCTTTATCAGCTGCCTCTGATGGATTTGTTGTTTCGGGCGCAGCAGGTGCATCGGGAGAATTTCGATCCCAACGAGGTGCAGCGCTCGGCGCTGATTTCGATCAAGACCGGCGGTTGTTCCGAGGATTGCAGCTATTGCTCGCAGTCGGCGCGCTACAAGACGGAAACCGAGCGCGAAGCGCTGATGCAGGTCGAAAACGTTGTGGCCGCGGCCAAGGAAGCCAAGGCCAAGGGTGCGTCGCGCTTTTGCATGGGCGCGGCCTGGCGCGGCCCGAAGGAAAAAGAGCTGGAAGTGGTGACGCAGATGATTCGCGAGGTGAAGGCGCTGGGGCTGGAAACCTGCGTGACGCTGGGCATGCTCAAGGACGGGCAGGCCAGCAAGCTCAAGGAGGCCGGGCTCGACTACTACAACCACAATCTGGATACCGACGCCGAGTTCTACGACCAGGTGATCAGCACACATAAACATGAGGATCGCATCGACACGATCGCCCAGGTGCGGCAGGCGGGCATCAAAGTGTGCTCGGGCGGCATTCTCGGGATGGGCGAAACGCGGCGCAACCGTGCAGCGATGATCGCGCAACTGGCGAATCTCGATCCGGCGCCGGATTCCGTGCCGATCAACAATCTGGTGGCTATTCCCGGAACGCCGCTGGCACAGGCGGAGAAGATCGACGGCTTCGAGTTCGTGCGTACTATCGCCGCAGCGCGCATCACCATGCCCAAGAGCTTTGTCAGGCTTTCCGCCGGTCGCGAGGCGATGTCGGAGGAGTTGCAGGCCTTGTGTTTCTTCGCTGGCGCCAATTCGATTTTCTATTGCGACAAGTTGCTGACGACGAATAACGCCGGTACTAACCGTGATATCGCGTTGTTTGAAAAGCTTGGTTTGCGGGCGATTTGAGGCTTTGCGAAAAGGATGAGCGTGGCGGACACGTTCGTTGATCCGCGCCAAGTCCGGCGCAATTTTGCGCGGGCGGCAGCCGGTTACGATGCGGTGGCGGTGTTGCAGCGTGAAGTGGCTCGCCGCATGCTGGAGCGTCTCGACTACGTGAAGATCGAGCCGCAGCGTATCCTTGATTTGGGTTGCGGCACGGGCGCTGCGCTGACGGCCTTGAGTGAACGTTACCCGAACGCTTTGGTTCTTGGCGTCGACGCCAACGAAGCAATGCTCGATGTTGCGCGGGGCCAGCATTCCCGTTTGCGTTGGTTGCTGCCCTTCCTGCATCGCCGGAAAACGTCGCTGACGGCGGCCGATGCCTTCGCTTTGCCCTTTCAGTCCAATTCACTGGGCATGATCTGGTCGAATTTGCTCTTGCAGTGGCTGGATGCGCCGCTGCTTGCCTTTCGGGAAATGCATCGGACGCTGGAGGTGGGCGGGTTGTTGATGTTCGCCACGCTCGGGCCGGATACCTTGAAGGAGTTGCGCGCGTGCTTTTCCGACGGCTATGAGCACACTCAGCGCTTTGTCGATATGCACGATTACGGCGATATGCTCATCGAATGCGGGTTTGCCGATCCGGTGATGGATCAGGAAAACCTGACCATGACCTATGCAGGCTTTGACGATCTGGTGCGCGATTTGCGCTTGAATGGTGCGGCGTGTGCCATGCCATCGCGACGTCGCGGCCTGATGGGGCGTTCGGCCTGGTTTGAGGCGCGTGCCCGCTATGAGGCCTTGAAAGTGGATGGGCGTTTGCCGGCAACCTTTGAGGTGGTTTTCGGCCATGCCTGGAAAGCGCAGCCGAAAACGGCAGCCGATGGCCGCGCCATCGTGCGTTTTGAGCGCAAGCAGCGCTTGTCCTAGACGTTTGTTATGATTGCCCGTTTCGTTCTGAACGACCCTGATTTTTAATACTTTGCAGGAACACACTATGTTGAAGAAGCTCGCTTCGTTCGCCGGAATTCAAGGTCCGGTGGTTACCATTGTCATGGACGGTTATGGTATTCCCAAATCCGATGCAGGTAGTGCGATTGCCGCGGCACGCAAGCCGACGCTTGATCGCCTGTTCGCCAACTATCCGAACACCACCTTGCGCGCGCATGGCACGGCGGTCGGCATGCCTTCCGACGATGATATGGGCAATTCCGAGGTTGGCCATAATGCGCTGGGCGCCGGTCAGGTCTATAGCCAGGGTGCGGCGCTGGTGGCCGATGCCATTGCTTCGGGCGCCATCTGGCAGGGCGAAGCGTGGCAGCAGATTGTGGCGGGGGCAAAGGCCGGAGCGAATGGGAAAGCGGGAACGATTCATTTCATCGGCCTGTTTTCGGATGGCAATGTGCATAGCCATATCGACCACCTCAAGGCGATGATCCTTCGCGCCAGGGAGGAGGGCGTAAAGACGGTGCGTGTTCATGCGCTGCTTGACGGGCGCGATGTG
>CAZZDF010000004.1:0-19228 GCA_964652915.1 uncultured Propionivibrio sp.
TCAGCCGACGATTGCAGGCCACGGAAGTCGATTTCGCCGGTTTCGATTTCGTGCAGAATACCGTCGATTGATAATTCATAGCCATAGGCCTGATCGATGGCGCGGTCGATTTCTGTTTCGCCGGCGAGTAGCGTATCGATTTCGATCGTGTCGTGTGATAGCCCGCGGATCTTGTCGAGGGCGACCAAGTCGTTCACGTCGGACAGCGCGACAGTCAGGCGCTGATGTTCGGTGTCGTAATCAAGCGGCAGCAGGTGGTGGCGTTTGGCCAACTCGCGTGGTACGAGAGCGAGTGCCGAAGGGTCGATGATCGCGTTGGAAAGGTCGATGCTGCGTTTGCCAAGGCTTTCGGAAAGCGCGTCGCGCAAGGTGGCTTCGGAGACAAAACCCAGTGAAACCAGCAGCTTGCCAACCGGCCGGTTGGATTTCATCTGCTCGAGCAGGGCAATGCGCAGTTGGTCTTCGCTGAGAATGCCCTTGGCGATCAGAACCTGACCGAGCTGTCTGTGATGAGGTGCGGGGGCGTTCATCGTTTGAGCCTGGGCTGGAGCCAATGAGTCCGGGAATGGTGCGGAAAACTCACGGTTGGAGTTCGGAAATACGGGCTCTGACCTGAATTCGGTCAAACGAAACGGGGCGCGTCGAGCCATTGGCTTCGGCGGTTTTCAGCGCCATCTGGTAGTACTGTGCGGCGAGCTTGTTTTGATGCAGATGGTCGAGGCTGACCGCCAAATTGAAGAGGAAGTCGGCATTGTCCGGGTCGCCGGCGTAGGCGCGGAAATAGGCTTGTTGCGCCTCGCTCCAGCGCGATTGCTGGGCATAGAGGTTGCCCAGCGCAAAATACAGATCCGGCGAATCTGGTTGGTCGCCCAGCGCCGTTTTCAGGCGGCTTTCGGACAAGCTTGGGTCGGCTTGGCCGCGGGTATTGACGATTCCGGCTTGGGCAGTGGCATTGTTGGGGTCGGATTCGAGGGTGCGCAGATAGAAGCTGTGCGCCTGTTCGGTTTGCCCCCGCGTGGCGGCGATGGTCGCAAGGCCAAGGAGCGCGTCGGTGTTTTTGGCGTCGCTACGCAAAACCTGTTCGTAGCCACGTTGCGCTTCTTCGAGGCGACCTTGCTGTAAGGCGTCGTAGGCACGCTCCAAGGTTTGGTTGGTTTTGGGCAAGCTGGGGCTGAGGCGGACGCGGCCATCAGCGGGTGTTTGAGGTGTTTGCGCAGCAGGCTTTTGCGGCCGGAAAGTCTGTTCAATCGGCGGCGTTTCAACTACGGGGCTTTTCTGTTCAGGTGGCAGTGGAACCGGCGCGGCTTCCACAGGCGGTTCAGTGTGTTGGGCGATGACTTGCGCGGCGGGGGGCTGGGGTGTGGAAGGCAGCGGGGACTGAGTGGCAAGTGGGGCAATCGGTGCGGACTTAGCCAAGGAGCCACCGGAAACCGCCTGAAGCTGCCACCAGAAATAGGCAACGACGCCAAGCAGCGTAAAGCTTCCGGCTCCAACGATCAGCCAGAGTGCGGTTCGCGATTTCGCGGGTTGCTTTGCCGAAAACATGTTGCGTGCGGCGGCTCGTTCGCTGAGTTCCCGTTGCCTTTCCTGGGCGAGTTTTGTCGAGGCAGCGGAGATGCGTTGTTTGCTCGGTGCTTCGGTTGATACGGCGGCAAGATCGGCGTCGACCGAATCGATGTGCAGCGAGAGGTCGGGCAGTGGTGACCCCGGAGGGGGCGGAGGCGTAGCGGTTGCCTCGTTCAGCGGTGTTAGCGATAGTTCGCCCGGAGCGGCGGTCGACGCGCCCGAAGACGGAGACTCACTGGCCAGCCGTTTGGCTTCCTCGGCCTTTTTGAGCGCCTCCATGAGCAGGCTCATTTGAGCGGCTCCTGAGCCGGAATTGCGAAGGGCTGGAAGACGGGTTCCGGAACAAAGAAGTCCTTGCCCGGCAGGTTGTCTTTGAATGTGCTGTAGTCTCCGTAGATTGATGCGTCTTTGATTACGGTAGGGCGTAGCAGGACAACCAGCTCCGATTTGGCCGACGAATTGGCTCGGGTATTGAATATTTCACCGAAAATCGGGATGTTTCCCAGGCCGGGAACTCGCCCGTCCTTGTTATCCTGACGATCTTCCATCAAACCGCCGAGCACCGCGATGTCGCCACTTTCAATGCGCATTAGCGATTCGATTTCGCGGGTACGAATTTGCGGGATGTAGTTGGGAATGTCTTTGGGAATGATGGGGTTGGGGTCTCGTTTGAGTTCCGAGATGCTCGAGATCGACGGACGGACATTGAGCGTGACGGTGTCGCCATCGCTGATTTGTGCCGTGAGACTCATGAAGAAACCGACTGAGACCGATTGCGGGGTGGTGGTTACGCCGACCGTGGTGCCCACATTGGCCGTTGTCGTGGTGTCGGATTTGACGTTGAAGTAAACGTAGTCTTCTGTAACTTTGAGCGTTGCCGTCTGGTTGTTCAGGACCGACAGCTTGGGGCTGGAGAGTACTTTGACCGTGCCGAAGGAGCGAAGTAGGTCGACAGTCGCCAGCAGGTTAAGCGGGTTGAGCTTTTTGTAGGTGAAGACAAATGGGGTGACGGCATTGGGAACATTGGTTGTCAGTGTGGGTCGCTCAACCTTGTAGTCGGTTCCACTGGTGATGCGGTTCCATTCGATGCCTTGCTGGTAGCCATCGCTTAGGGTAACTTCAACGATGGTGGCTTCGATCAGAACTTGCCGGCGGGCGTTGCTCATGACCCGGTCAAGAAATTCCTGGACTTTCTCGTGTTGCCGCGAGGTGGCGCGAACGGTGATGATGCCGGACTCGGGGTTGGAAATGACCGATGCGGCTTCGCGGAAGGTCATGCGTTTGACGACCGTTGCGCCACTGTTTTGCATGACGGCCGGATTCGGGCTGCCGGCCAGTGTCTGCGCAGCCTGTGCGATGCGTGTCGGCAATGGGGCAGTCGGCTGGGCGCCGGTGCCGGTAGTGCTTTGCGAAGCGTTCTGCTCCATGACCGTTTCGGTCGAGCCTTCAGGGAATATCTTATCGGTTTCGTAGAGCAGTTCCTTCAGGTTCTTTTCGAGTGATTCCCAGAAGCGGTTTTTTGATTTGTTTTCGATTTGAATGCGTGAGGTGTTGCCACCACCGGCAGCGCCACTGCCTGCGGATAGGGCGCTAGTGGATATTTGCGTGTTGGTCGAAACCGTGCCGGTGACATCGCGCGCCAGATTGACGTAATCGATCTTGTAGTTCTTGAGATAGGGCGTATCAGGCATTACCGCGAGGTTGGGGCCATCGAGTTCGAAACGCATGTCAACCTGCTTGGCGATGCGGGTAAGCAACTGCGGCAGCGTCTGGTCTATGGCGTTCAGACTGACCGTGCCGGAAATGCCGGGATGGATGTCGACGTTGAGTTTGGCGTCACGGGCAAGTGCAAAAAGCAGATCCTGGACCTTGACGTTGTTGACTACGACGCTATAGGTCTCGGTCTTTTCTGCTGCCTTGGGGCGTGGTAGCGAGGCAATCTGCTGCACCGGTGCCGGAATGTTGCCCTGGTTTTTTGCCACATCTTCAGCACGCAGATGTCCTGCGGACGGGCCGTTGCTCAGCGTTGATGGGGTGCAGGCCGTGAGCAGAAGCGCGGTCAGGGAAACTCCAAGTGTTTTCCGCATGCTTGTTCTCGTCCGTTAACGGGTTGAAATTATCATATCATGCCAATTGGCTTCTTCAAGCGATTGATTCGCTTCGTTGAACGCTCGTTGATTAGCGCAACTTGCTAACTGACCGGATGTAGGGGTTGCTTGTCTGAACGGTTTTGGCTATCGACCGTAACTCCGCTGCAGCAAGTTCGCGGGTCGGGTAGTCCCCATAAATGACGCCAATACGATCCCGTCCACTGAGTTTCGAACGATAGACCCGGACTTTGCTCGGATCAAGCGATTTGCTGATTTCTTCGAGAAAGGCTTCAACGTCGCCTTGTTTGGAAGCTTCGGTGCTGAGCAGTTGAATAAAGAAATGTGTATCGGGCGTGGTTTTTAGCCAATTTTCACTTGCCGCAATGCGTTCGTCGAGGGATGCTGGCTGTTCGTTGTTTGATTCCGCAGGCTCGGAGGGGAGAGGCGCGACGGTGGGGGCGTCAGCTACTGGGGCAGCCTCAGTGGATGGTATGGGCACGACGGTTTGTGGGCGAGAGGGTGCGTGGGTTCCGGCAAGGTAAGCGATGACCGCGATGAGCGTGACGATAATCGCCGCAACAGCCCATCTGTTCCGTTTGGCACTGTCGTCGCGCATCGGGTTGAACTGGGCGTCACGAATGGCTGCTCTGGCTTGCTTGCTGTCGATCAGGTGCTTGTTTTCGGAAAAAGCCGATAGCAATGCTTTGTCGGCCAGAATGTTGATTCGTCGGGTCAAGCCTTCCGATGCCCGACTGATCAGCTGTATTGCTTGCGCGGTGAAAATGTCCGGGCCGTGGTAACCGGCTGCGCGCATGCGGAACATCAGGTAACTGCCGACATCATTGCGTAACAGGGGCTCGAGTGCGAAGTTGTGGGTGATTCGTTCCTTGAGCTGGCGCATGTTCACGGCGCTTAGACGTTCGTCGAGTTCAGGCTGGCCAAAAAGGACGATATGCAGCAATTTGTGCCGGTTGGATTCGAGGTTGGAGAGTAGGCGAATCTCTTCCAGTGTTTCGGGTGGCATGGCGTGCGCTTCATCAATCATCACGACGACCTGACGGTTCGCGGTGTAGATTTCCAGCAGGCGATCTTGCAATAAGCGCTGCAATTGGTGTGATCGGCCTTCGGGCAGCGGCATTTTCAGTTCTTCGGCAATGGCGTGCAGAATTTCCTGGCGCGACAGCGAAGGATTGGCGAGATAGACGGTTTCGACGTTTTCGGGGAGTTTTTCGAGGAGCATCCGGCAAAGCATGGTTTTGCCGCTGCCGACTTCGCCGCTAACCTTGACGATGCCTTCGTCCTGGGTGATGGCGTAGATCAGGGCTTCGAGCTTGGCGCCGCGATTGGCGCCGGAAAAAAAGAACTCGGTATGCGGCGTAATGCGGAATGGCGCTTCGCGTAGCCCGAAGTGGTCAAGATACATTAGTGCTCCCTGGCGAACGATTCCATGCGGTTGTAGAGCGTTGTGCGATTGATGCCCAGCAGCCGGGATGCGTGGCTGACGTTGCCATGCGCCAGCCTTAATGCGGCTTCGATGTAATTGCGCTCGGTTTCGGCCAGCAGCTGATCAAGGCTGAAGGGTTCAGGTTTTTGCAGTCGTTGGCTGGCTATGGTGATAAGGGCATCGTTTTCGCTGTTGACGATCGGGGCTGATCGGGCGTTTGGTAGAGCTGGTTCGTCTTGAAGATCGAGTTCCCGTTCGAGATCGTGGCTATCAACGGTTTGCCCCGGGAATTTTGCGGTCAGCCGGATGACTATGTTGCGCAGTTCGCGGACATTGCCGGGAAAGCCGTAGCGTGACCACAGGCTACGGGCTTCGTCGGAAAGCGTAAACGCGCCTTGCGGCGAATTGGCATAGCGTTGGCGGAAGTGCTCGAGCAAGAGCAGTTTGTCGTCGCCCATTTCACGTAATGGCGGCACATTGATCGTGAAAACCGAAAGACGGTGGTACAGATCGGCGCGGAAGCTTCCCGCACGGACCTCTTTGCGCAGATCGCGGTTGGTCGCGGCAATAATCCGGGCGCGGCTGATGCGCTTCTGGGTTTCTCCAACGCGCTGGTATTCGCCGTTTTCGAGAACACGCAACAGTTTTGCTTGCAGCTCCAGCGGGAGTTCGCCGATTTCGTCGAGAAACAGCGTGCCGTCCGCCGCGTCTTCAAAGTACCCCGCTTTGGCGGTGACGGCGCCGGTAAAAGCACCTTTTGAATAGCCAAATAGCGTTGGTTCGACCAGACTCGGCGAAATGGCGGCACAGTTAAGAGCGAAAAATGGCTTGTTGCTGCGTTTGGTGTCGTAGTGCAGGCAGCTGCTGGCGACAATTTCCTTGCCGCTGCCGGATTCTCCTTCGATCAATACCGGGAAGGGGGAGTCCGCGTATTGCTTCAGTTGCAGCCTCAGCCTCTGGATGGCCGGGCTGTTGCCGATCAGCGACGACTCGGTCGCGCCAGTCGGGTTTTTGTTATCGAACGAACGGTAAGTGAGTGCCCGCTGCAGGACTTTGTGCAACTCGACCGGGTTGCATGGTTTGGCGACAAAATCGATAGCGCCAAGTGTGCGGGCATGGCGCGCATTATCGGCTTCGTTTTGCCCTGAAAGAACAACAATTTTGATTTCCGGTGAAAGTTTCAGCAGGTCGGTGATCAGGGCAAAACCTTCGTCCGGGCGGTGTGGCAGAGGTGGCAGGCCAAGATCAACCAGTGCGAGTTCAGGCGCACGGCGCAGCTGGCGGAGTAGCTGGGTGCAGTGCTGGCGCGAGTGGCTGGAGATGACCTCGAACGCACGCTGCATCGAAAAACCGAGTGTGTCGGAGATCAGTGCATCATCATCGACGATGAGCAGCAGCGGTTTGGACGAGCTTTCGGTTTCTGGGGGGGCGATCATGAGTGAAGCGTCTTTAATCCAGAAAATGTTGTTTCCATTATTTCACAGTTTTTGCTTGTTGATTTTTTGGCGTATTTGTAACGCTTGACTCGAGTATAATCGCGCTCTATTTTTCTCACGGATACCGTTGTGCCCGCCGATAGCCTGGTCAAGATTACCGACATCAACTTTGCCTACGATGACCGTTCGATTCTTAAGGGAATCACCATGGATATTCCTCGTGGGAAGCTGGTCGCCATTATGGGCAACTCCGGGTGCGGAAAGACCACTCTGTTGCGTCTGATTGGTGGCCAGTTAAAGCCGACCAGCGGGACTTTGCTGGTCGATGGGCAGTCGGTGCCCGAGATGAGCCATGACGAGCTCTATGCAATGCGCCGGCGCATGGGGATGTTGTTCCAGTTTGGCGCTCTGTTTACCGATATCTCGGTTTTTGACAATGTGGCGTACCTGATGCGCGAGCACACCAATCTGCCGGAAGAAATTATTCGGGATATGGTATTGATGAAGCTCAATGCAGTCGGGCTGCGTGGCGCGCATTCCCTGATGCCGGGAGAGCTCTCAGGCGGGATGGCGCGGCGCGTGGCGCTGGCGCGGGCCATTGCTCTCGATCCCATGCTGATCATGTACGACGAGCCGTTTGCGGGGCTTGATCCGATCTCGATGGGGGTGATCGGGCAGTTGATTCGCAAGTTGAACGATGCCCTTGGCGCGACCACTTTGCTGGTGACGCATGACGTGCAGGAGGCGCTGCAGATCGTCGATTACGTCTATTTTGTTTCCGACGGGCAAATCGTTGCGCAGGGTACGCCTGATGCGATTCGTGCTTCTGATGATCCGTTTGTCCATCAGTTTGTATTTGGCGAGGCGGATGGTCCGGTGCATTTTCATTATCCGGCAGAGCCCTTCCAGCAGGAATTGATGCGGGAGCGCGCAAATGGTTGAGAGAAGTCTTTCGGCGTTCATGGCTTTGGTCAGAGCCTCCGGTCATCGCATGAACAATGCGGTGCAGAAGCTCGGTTTTGCCGCACGTTTTTTTGTCATGGTGCTGGTTTATTCCGGGCAATCGTTCCGGCGTTTTCATCTGACGATTCGTGAAATCTACTTTTCCGGATTCCAGTCGCTATTGATTATTCTGGTGTCAGGTTTGTTTATTGGCATGGTGCTTGGCATGCAAGGTTATGAAACCTTGCAGCGCTACGGCTCGTCAGAGGCACTTGGCGTTCTGGTGGCCTTGTCGCTAACCCGCGAGCTCGGGCCGGTGGTCGCCGCCTTGTTGTTTGCCTCTCGCGCCGGTTCGGCCATTACTGCCGAAATTGGCCTGATGAAGGCAACCGAGCAGCTCACCGCCATGGATATGATGGCGGTTAATCCGATCGCCCGTGTCGTTGCGCCGCGCTTCTGGGGCGGGGTGATTTCCATGCCCTTGTTGGCGGCTTTGTTTTCGGCGGTTGGTGTTTTCGGCGGTTATCTGATTGGCGTCGTGTTGATCGGGGTTGATGAAGGGGCGTTCTGGTCGCAGATGCAGGGGTCGGTTGACTTTCGTTTCGATGTTTGGAACGGTGTGGTTAAGAGCTTTGTTTTTGGGGTGGCGGTTTCCCTGATCGCTGTTTTCGAGGGCTATGATGCGGTTCCAACTGCTGAAGGCGTTTCGGGATCGATCAAAAGAACGGTGGTCTATTCGGCGCTGGCTATTCTGGCGCTGGATTTTGTGTTGACCTCCTTTATGTTTCGGGGGATGTGATGAGTCGCAAGTTGCTTGATCTCTGGGTGGGTTTCTTTGTCGTTTTCGGTTTCGCCGCACTGTTGTTTTTGGCACTAAGGGTGGGTAACCTCTCGTCATCGAATTTTGCTGATACTTACCAGCTGACGGCCAAGTTTGATAATATCGGTGGCCTCAAGGTGCGTGGGCCGGTTAAAAGTGCTGGCGTCGTCGTCGGGCGGGTTTCCGAGATTCGTTTCGATCCGGACAGTTACGAAGCTGTGGTAACACTGACGATTGATGGTCGGTATCGTTTTCCGAAAGATACTTTTGCCTCTATCCTGACGGCGGGCTTGCTTGGTGAGCAGTACATCGGGTTGGATGCCGGCGGCGATGAAAGGCAGTTGAAGTCCGGCGATGTGGTGGCCAAGACGCAGTCCGCGGTCGTGCTTGAGAAGTTGATTAGTCAGTTCATGTTCAACAAAGCGTCCGAGGGTTCGGATAATAAATAATCACAGGAAGGGGCATCCGTGAAGGCTAATTTGGCAAAGCGTATTTGTTCCGTCGCATTCGCCGCCGCGATTCTGGGTGTTTTGTCCGGATGCGCAACAACCGCCGACAATCCCAAGGATCCCTATGAGGGCTTCAATCGGGCGATGTTCTCGGTGAACGAGGGTGTGGATGTGGTGCTCAAGCCGGTGGCTCAGGGCTACGATGCGGCTGCGCCTCTGCCGGTGAAGGTGGGTGTGGGCAATTTCTTCGGTAATTTGTGGGACGTGCTGACTGCCTTTAATAATCTCCTGCAAGGTAAGGGCGGTGACGGTGTGTCGGATATCGGCCGCGTTTTGGTCAATAGCACCATTGGTATTGGCGGCATCTTTGATGTGGCCAGCGAAATGGGCTTGGAGAAGCATGCCGAGGATTTCGGGCAGACGCTTGGCAAGTGGGGGGTTGGTCCCGGCCCGTATTTCTATTGGCCGATTATCGGGCCGCGTACAACGCGCGATACCTTTGGATGGATGGTTGATACCTACATGGATCCGCTCTGGCATTTTGAGGGCGTGCCGACGCGCAATACGCTGGTTGGAGTTCGTTACATCGATATGCGCGCCAGTTTGTTGCCGACCGACAAGATTGTCGATGAAGCGGCTTTTGATAAATACAGTTACATCCGGGACGCTTATCTGCAACACCGGATTAGCGAGATCAATGATGGCAAAACGCCCGATGAAGGTCGCGATGGCGCGGATTGCAAGCAGGATCGCTGCTACTGATAGGATTTTACGTTGGGAATGAAGTTGATGAGATCGCTGTTTTTGTTGGTTTTCGGGGCGTTGTTGGCGAGTGGCGTGGCAGTTGCACAGGTGGATTCCCCTGATGCGCTGATCAAGAAAGTTAGCGACGATGTTCTGACTATCGTTCGTCAGGACAAGGATATTCAAAGCGGCAACACCAAGAAAGCGATTGAACTCGTCGAAGCCAAGGTTCTGCCCAACTTCAATTTTCAGCATATGACTGCGCTGGCGATGGGGAAGGATTGGAATAAGGCTTCGTCCGAGCAAAAGAAGCGTTTGACTGAAGAATTCAAGACGCTGTTGGTGCGAACCTATTCCAATGCGCTGACCGGTTATCGCGATCAGACGATTCGCTACAAGCCGACGAAGATGCAGCCGGGCGACGACGATGTGGTGGTGCGCACCGAAGTCGTTCAGCCGGGGAGTAAAGCGATTCAGCTCGATTATTCGATGGAAAAACTGGCTGACGGCTGGAAGGTCTACGACGTGGTTGTTGCCGGGGTAAGTCTGGTGACCAATTATCGCGATACCTTCAATCAGGAAGTTCGTGCCAATGGTGTCGATGGGCTTTTGCAGATGCTCGTTAACAAGAACAAGCAGCTTGAGTCCGGCAAGAAACAATGATTGAGAAGTCCGGAAACGAACTCCGTGTAACAGGTTCGATGCTGGTTGCGGATGCGACCGTCCTGCTTCAGTCCGGGCGGGAATTGCTGCAAGCCGAGCGCGGCTCTGCCGAAGTCGTATTCGATCTTTCCGCTGTCGACGAGACAGACTCCTCTGCGCTGGGTGTGGTATTTGGTTTGTTGCGTACAGCGCGCCAACTGGGTGTCGCGATGCGTATTAACCATCCTCCCGCCAGCATGATCAGTTTGGCCGCGCTGTACGGCGTGTCCGATTCCCTGCCGCTCGCCTGATTGGCGTAGCTTCCGTTTCGTTGAGATTTGAGATGCCATGGGCGTCGCTGTTTCCATTCAACAGGTCGTAAAGTGTTTTGGTGCCTTGCGGGCGCTTGACGGCGTTTCGCTGGAGATTGCCGAAGGCGAGTTTTTTGGGCTGCTCGGGCCAAACGGCGCTGGCAAAACGACGTTGATTTCCAGTGTCGCCGGTTTGGTACGGCCGGATTCCGGATCGATTTGTGTTATGGGCTGCGACGTGGTGGCCGATTATCGTGAGGCACGGCGCAAGCTTGGTGTAGTTCCTCAGGAATTGGTTTTTGATCCGTTTTTTTCGGTGCGCGAGACTTTGCGTCTGCAATCCGGATATTTTGGAATTCGTCGAAACGATGAATGGATCGACGAGGTTCTGGAGAACCTGGATCTGACGGCTAAGGCCGATGTCAATATGCGTCGCTTATCCGGCGGCATGAAGCGGCGGGTGCTGGTTGCGCAGGCTTTGGTGCATAAGCCGCCGGTCATCGTGCTTGATGAGCCGACGGCCGGGGTCGACGTCGAGTTGCGGCAGGGCTTGTGGCAATTTGTGCAAAGGCTTAACCGACAAGGGCATACCATTATCCTGACCACGCATTATCTTGAGGAAGCCGAGAACCTTTGCGGCCGCATCGCCATGCTCAAGCAGGGGCGGGTGGTGGCGCTTGATACAACCAGTAACTTGTTGGCACGGTATTCAGGTGAAACGCTGAGTTTGCGTCTGGTGAACGATGAGCGGCTCAGCGAATCGTTGCGCTCCAAGGCGAGTAAAGACGATGCCTATTGGGTGTTTCGACTGGCTTCCTTGGACGAAATCGAGCCTTTGCTCGCAGCAATTCGGGTGTGCGGTTGCGCCATCGATGACATGCGGCTGACGCAGGCCGATCTTGAGGATGTCTTTCTGGGGGTGATGCAGGCGCCCGAGAGGCAGTTAGCGGTGGCGGGGCAATGACCGGTTTTCGTACCTTGCTCTACAAGGAAGTGCTGCGTTTCTGGAAGGTCGGCTTCCAGACGGTCGCTGCGCCGGTCATCACCGCGTTGCTCTATCTGCTGATTTTTTCGCACGTGCTCGATGCTCACGTGCAGGTCAATGGCGTGCGTTATGCGGCCTTTTTGATCCCCGGGCTGGTGATGATGTCGGTGTTGCAGAACGCTTTTGCCAATAGCTCGTCCAGCCTGATTCAGGCCAAGGTCACCGGTAGCGTCGTTTTTGTGTTGTTGCCGCCGATTTCCTATGTCGAATTCTTTTGGGCTTACACTTTGGCGGCGATGTCGCGTGGGCTGTTGGTCGGCGTCGGCGTGTTGGCGGTGACCGGTTGGTTCGCACCTTTGAACTTTGTGGCACCAGGCTGGATTCTGGCGTTTGCCATGCTCGGTGGCGGGATTATGGGGGCGCTGGGGATGATTGGCGGAATTTGGGCCGACAAATTCGATCAGCTTGCCGGCTTCCAGAATTTCCTGATTTTGCCGCTGACCATGCTCTCCGGTGTGTTTTATTCGATTCATTCGTTGCCGACGTTTTGGCAGCAAGTGTCGCATTTCAACCCTGTTTTTTATATGATTGACGGTTTTCGTTTCGGCTTCTTCGGGGTTTCCGACGTCGCGCCTGAGGTAAGTCTGTCGGTTGTCGGGGCGAGTTTTATCGTCGTCGCTTTGATTACGCTGGCGATGCTGCGTAGCGGTTACAAGTTGAGGTCATGAGTCATCATGGATAGTGAATACATCAAAAGAACGATCGCTTCCGGGCTGGTCTGCGAGGGGCTGAGTGTCGAAGGCGACGGCGAGCATTTCGAGGCGATCATTGTCAGTTCGCAGTTTGTTGGCAAAAGCCGTATTCAGCGGCAGCAACTCGTCAATGCGCTGCTGAAGGCCGATTTTGATAGTGGCGAATTGCACGCGCTGTCGATGAAAACCCTGACGCCTGATGAACGGAGTGCACTGATTGGATAAGTTATTGATTCAGGGCGGTTCGCCGCTCTTTGGCGAAGTGACCATTTCCGGTGCCAAAAATGCGGCGCTGCCGATTCTCTGTTCGAGCCTGCTGGTTGGTGAGCCGATGCGCTTTTCCAACGTGCCGCATCTTAACGATATTTCGACGATGCTGCGCCTGATCGGGCAGATGGGTGTCGAAGTGACGATGGATGGCAACGACGGGCTGGTTCTCGACGGCGGCGGCTTGAACAATCCGCTGGCGCCGTATGACATGGTCAAGACGATGCGTGCCTCGATTCTGGTGCTCGGCCCGCTGCTGGCGCGTTGTGGGGAGGCCAAAGTGTCCTTGCCTGGTGGTTGCGCCATCGGTACCCGGCCGGTCGACCAGCATATCAAGGGCTTGCAGGCGATGGGCGCCGAAATCAGCGTCGAACATGGCTACGTCCATGCCAAGGCCAAACGTCTGCACGGTGCCCGCATCGTGACCGACATGGTGACCGTGACCGGGACCGAAAACCTGATGATGGCCGCGGCGCTGGCAGAGGGCGAAACGATCATCGAAAACGCCGCGCGCGAGCCCGAAGTCGTCGATCTGGCCAATTGTCTGATCGCTATGGGCGCGAACATTTCCGGCGCCGGAACGGACAGTATCCGCATTATCGGCGTTGAGCGTCTGCACGGCGCGGCCCATGCGATCATGCCGGATCGCATCGAGACCGGAACCTATCTTTGTGCCGCGGCAGCTACCGGTGGCAGTATTCGTTTGACCAATACCTCGGCTGGCCTGCTTGATGCGGTGATCCAGAAACTGATCGAGGCCGGTTGCGAGATTTCGTCGGATGCAGATTCAATTTCGCTCAAGGCACCGTCCCGGCTCAAGGCGGTGAGCGTCCGTACCGAGCCGTATCCGGCTTTCCCGACCGACATGCAGGCGCAGTTTATGGCCATCAATAGCATTGCCGAGGGCGCAGCGGTCATCCGCGAAACGATTTTCGAGAACCGCTTCATGCATGCCGTAGAGTTGATCCGGCTTGGCGCTGACATCAAGATTGATGGCAACAACGCGCTGGTCACTGGCGTTCCGCGTCTGGAAGGTGCAACCGTGATGGCCACCGATTTGCGCGCTTCGGCCAGTTTGGTGATTGCCGGGTTGGTGGCGCAGGGCGAAACCCTGATCGAGCGTATCTACCATCTCGACCGTGGTTATGAGCGGATCGAAGAGAAGCTGACCCGTTTGGGTGCAAATGTGCGTCGCGTCCGTTGATTGCCCATGAAACCTCAAAGCCCGCCGCATTGCGGTAAAATCGCCTCTTTCTTAAGCAGGAACAAGCCGTGGATGGCATAACCATTGCCCTATCAAAGGGCCGCATTTTTGAAGAAACCCTGCCGCTTTTGGCAGCCGCCGGCATTGAGCCGCTGGAAAACCCGGAAACCTCGCGCAAGCTGATCATTCCGACCAATCGCGACGATGTGCGGGTGGTCATCGTGCGCGCTACCGATGCGCCGACCTATGTGCAATACGGCGCGGCGGATATCGGGGTGGCCGGTAAGGACGTCCTGATCGAACATGGCGGCGACGGCCTATATCAGCCGCTGGATTTGCAGATCGCCAAGTGCCGGATGATGGTCGCGATTCCCGCTGGCTTCGATTACGAAAATGCCGTGCGTCAAGGCGCGCGGCTCAAGGTGGCGACCAAGTACATCAATATCGCTCGCGAACACTTTGCCGCCAAAGGCGTGCACGTTGATCTCATCAAACTCTACGGATCGATGGAACTCGCACCACTGGCTGGCTTGGCCGATGCTATTGTTGATCTGGTATCGACCGGGAGTACCTTGAAGGCCAACAATCTAGTGGCGGTCGAGCACATCATCGACATTTCGTCGCGCCTCGTCGTCAATCAAGCCGCGCTTAAACTCAAGCGCGAGAAGATTGTTGCCATTCTGAACGCCATTGAGTGCGTGGTTGGCAAGGGTAAAGAGAAATCGTGATTGCCATCAAACGCCTTTCCAGTTCCGATGCCGATTTCAAGCAGCGTCTTGATGCGCTGTTAGCGTTCGAGAGCGCGCAGGACGAGTCGGTCGATCAGACCGTTGCGGCAATTTTGGCCGATGTCAAAGTGCGCGGTGATGCGGCGGTGGTTGAATACACGAATCGTTTCGACCGCTTGTCCGCCCAGTCGATGGCCGAGCTGGAACTCTCGCGTCAGGAATTGCAGCAGGCTTTAGACGGCTTGCCCAACGATCAGCGCGAGGCGCTGGAAGCTGCGGCGCGGCGCGTGAGAAACTATCACGAGCGCCAGCCTCTGCAGAGCTGGCAATACGAAGAGGCCGATGGAACCTTGCTTGGCCAGAAGGTGACGCCGCTGGACCGCGTCGGTCTTTATGTTCCGGGTGGCAAGGCTTCGTACCCGTCGTCGGTGTTGATGAACGCGATTCCGGCCAAGGTGGCCGGGGTCAAGGAATTGATCATGGTGGTGCCGACTCCGGGTGGCGAGCGTAATCCGCTGGTGCTGGCAGCTGCCGCGCTCTCTGGCGTTGATCGCATCTTCTGCATTGGCGGTGCACAGGCAGTGGGCGCACTGGCTTATGGGACATCGACCATTCCGCAGGTCGACAAGATTGTCGGCCCCGGCAATGCTTATGTGGCTGCGGCCAAGCGCCGCGTTTTCGGCGTGGTCGGTATCGACATGGTGGCTGGTCCTTCGGAGATTCTGGTGATTTGCGACGGCCAGACGGATCCGGAGTGGGTGGCGATGGACCTCTTTTCGCAGGCCGAGCACGACGAACTGGCGCAGTCGATCCTGCTCTGTCCGGATGCGGCTTACCTCGACCGGGTGGTCGCGGCCATTGAAAAGTTGTTGCCGACCATGCCGCGGCAAAACGTTATCCGCGCCTCGCTGGAAAATCGTGGAGCGTTGATCGAAGTGCGCGACCTGGATGAGGCATGTTTGCTCGCCAATCGCATCGCCCCAGAGCACCTTGAACTGTCGATGGCGGATGCCGAACAGTGGGTCGAAAAAATTCATCATGCCGGTGCCATCTTCATTGGCCCTTATACCTCCGAGTCGCTCGGCGATTATTGCGCCGGGCCGAATCACGTGCTGCCCACTTCGGGGAGTGCGCGTTTTTCTTCGCCGCTCGGCGTTTATGATTTCCAGAAGCGTTCCAGCCTGATCCGCGTTTCGCGGCCAGCCTCCAAGGCCTTAGGGCAGATCGCCGCGACGCTGGCCAAAGGCGAAGGCTTGCCGGCACACGCCCGTTCGGCGGAGTATCGCGTCGAAGCGGAGTGATCTCCCCTGCTTGTGGGGTGCTCCGCTTCCGGGAGGATCGGAGATTCGTGGCGTTAGCGATCTCGGTGGCTTCTGTTCCTGACCGGCAAGCTCAGTGGCTCGTGGGCGGCTTTTTGGTATTTCAGGAAATAGATCGCAGCCTGCCCCGTTGGAAGGCCAAAGGCGATGCTTGAGGCGAGCAACAGCAGGCTCTGAGTCAGGTCGAATTCCCGCCCGGCATCGGGATGCAGCGACATGTAATAGCCGACGCCGATTTTGATCGCAAGGATCAGAACAAGAACCGTGATGGTCGACCAACTTCCGGTAATGCAGATCAGTTGTTGTTCCTTGTCGGCTTTGACGATGGCGTTTCTGCGTAGCGCGAGGCTGATCAGGCATCCAGACAAGAAACCAAGCACGAGCACTCCGGCGTCCAGTCCGTTCAGCAAAAATTGCTTGTCGAGTGTTGTGTAGAGCAAATACAGCGAAAGCAGCGGAAGCATTGCCAAACTTCGCAATTCCAGGGTGCGATCTTGCGTTGCGCGGCTGACAACGGCCCAGACGATCAACAAGGCAAGCAGAAGGTCTCCGAAATCAAGGCTCATTATTCAATCCTGTAAAGAAACAGCGGTGTATCGCGGTTCAGTTGTTCTTCTGACCCGGTGGCAGATAAGGGTCGGGGGTGCCGATCGGGATCGGTGGGTGTTGTTTCAGGCTGGCCTCAAATTCGTGCATGATCTTTGAGACCGGATACATCACCCAGGAATTTTCCAGGTAATTGGCGGCTTTTTCTTCGCGTGGATCGGTGTGCAGGTTGTATACCGCTGGTACTGGGTTGCGTACGGGTGGGTCGATCATGGTGTCCTGATGGTAGAAATGCATCTTCCAGTTACGCCACTTAACGGCCGTCAAACGATCCGCGACCATGATGGGGAATCCTTCGCGCGCCGATTTTTCGGCCTTGCCGAGAATTAATGCCGATTGATCGATGCTGTCGATGGGGCGGTCGTCCGGTACTTTAGCGCCGCCCAACCGCGCTAGCGTGGCGAACATGTCGACCCCGTGAACAATTTCGTTGCTTACGTGTTTAGGCGCGATTTTTCCTGGCCAACGAATCAGGAAGGGGACGCGGATTCCGCCTTCAAGCGCAGTGAAATATTGTCCTCGCCACGGCCCTGACCAGCCATCCCAAGGGCGGGTGTATTCGGAGCCGTTGTCGCTGGTAAAAATGACGATAGTGTCTTTTTTGATCCCCGCTTTATCAATCGCGGCGAGGATTTGCCCGACGTTGTGATCCATTTCTGCGAGCATGTCGGCCCAGTCGCCGTTGCCCGTCTTTCCGGCAAATTTCGGGTTGGGCAGTGACGGGAGATGGGGCTGGGTAAGTGCAACAAAGGCAAAGAACGGCTTGTGGGAATTTGCTTGGCGAGCGATGAAGTCGGCAGAGCGGCGGGTGATTTCGGCGTCAATCAAGCGGCGTTGGGTCAGATCGTAGTCAGCAACTTTGCGGCTTTTTCCCCCTTTGCGTCCCTCGAGGATTTCCTCGAGAGGGGCAACTTCGCGTGAATAGCCGACGGCTGTCGGCCATAGGGTTTCGTCCGAGGTGCGCGGGATGCCGTACCACTCATCAAACCCCTGATCGTTGGGGAGCCGCCCGTCGAGGCTGCCCAGATGCCATTTGCCGTAATAGCCCGTGGCATAGCCGGCGCTGGACAAGGCTTCTCCGATGGTGATTTCCCATTGGGTCAGACCATCGAGCATGCCGCCATAGGGAACCTGATAGGTGCCAGAGCGGATCGACCAGCGCCCGGTCATTAGGCTGGAGCGGCTCGGCGTGCATTGCGTTTCCATGTTCATGTTCAGAAAACGCATGCCATCTTCAGCCAGTGAGTCGATGTTTGGTGTGGCCGCGCCGCGCGTGATGCCGCCCCCGTAAGCGCCGACTTCGCCGTAGCCGAGGTTATCCATCAGGACGAAGACGATGTTCGGCTTGGCAGGCTCTGGCTCGGGCGTCGCAACACAGACGGATGTCGAGGCGACAAAGAGTGAAATGCCGCTGACGATGCCCAGCCGGCGCCATTGGCTCTTTATGGAACCCAGCGTTTCGAACGATTTCTGAAGTGCGGTTTTTTCCATTTTCTCTGCCCCGTGCGCTGATGCCGCCAGAAAGAAGTCGATCATCGGTGTCAAATTATGTTGCAAAAAATCTCGCGTGCCTAGCGGATGCTCAGCGCTTGCCAGGTGGGGCCTTACCGATACGGCGCAGGATGTCAGGCATGCCACGCAGGGCGTGGTCGTAATACATCTGAAGCCCGTGGCACAGGTAGTTGAGCCCGGCTTCGCCATCGGCGCTGCGCACGAAGCGGTTTTTCGGACATTCGCCCCAGCAGAGCTTGAGGTGCCGGCATTCGCGGCAAACTGTGGGCAAGGTGTCGCGCTTGGCTAAGGCAAAGGCTTTTTGCCGTTCGGAATAGGCCATCGCAGCCCAGTGTGTGTCGCTGATATTGCCGAGTCGGTAGTCGGGGTAGACGTAGTGGTCGCATGAGAAAACGTCTCCGTTGTGTTCGATCGCCAAACCCTTGCCGCAAAACTCGGCGGTGATGCATTGTTGCGAAGGGTGGCCGAGCGCTTGGGCGACAAGGTTCTCAAAATAATTGACAAACACCTTGCCCACATCGCGTGCGCGCCAGTCGTCCCAAACCTTGCAGAGAAACCGCCCCCAATCTTCCGGCGTGACCGACCAATCCGTTGCAAGCGATGAATCAGCAGTTTCTTGCGATGCGTGTCGCGTTTGACCGAAACACCGGGGTTCGACACAGGCAATCAGTTGCAACTGCCGGGCGCCCAGTTCGCGGGTCAGAAAACGATAAACATCAAGCGGGTATTTGGCATTTTCGCGATTGACGACACATAGCACGTTGAACGGGACGCCATGTTGCGCGAGCAGGCGTGCCGCTGCCATTACCTTGGCGTGAGTTGGCTGCCCGCCTTTACTGACCCGGTACAGGTCGTGCAACTTCGCCGGACCATCGCAACTTAGGCCGACCAGAAAACGATGCTTCTTAAGAAAGATGGCCCAATCGGCGTCAAGTAGGGTGCCGTTGGTTTGCAGATCATTCTCGATACGCTGATGCGGTTTTTTGTAGCGAGCCTGCAAAGCGACAACCGTGCGAAAGAAATCGAGCCCAAGCAGTGTTGGCTCGCCGCCCTGCCAGGAAAAGATGACCTCATCGGCCGTTTGCGCCTCGATGAACTGCTTGATATGCCGCTCCAGCATTTCGTCCGACATGCGCGGCGAACGCGGGTGCCCCAGAAGCGTCTCTTTGGGCAGGTAATAGCAGTAGGTGCAGTCCAGATTGCAAAGCGAGCCAACCGGCTTGATCATCGCCCGAAAGCGGTATTGGCTCCCCGCACGGAGTGGGGGTAGGGCGAACGCGGGTTCATGTTCAAGCATCAGCTTCCCTTTGGTATTCGGAAATGCAGGGCAAGTCTTGCAATGGCGCATTGCCTCAGGCCGCAGTCCTCGTCAAGCCGAAACCCCGCTCTTACCCGAATATCTCCCTTAGCG
>CAZZDF010000005.1:0-18609 GCA_964652915.1 uncultured Propionivibrio sp.
TCGGGTATCCGTAATACGTGATTGATTTTGCCTTTCCGCCGCGAGATGTCACATTGCTGCAAAACAGCATTTCGTGATTGATTTTCCTCGAATGTTGCTGTACTCTGAAAACGTATTGTATGATTGATGTGCAAAGGGGAAGCTGATGCCGAAAGCCCGTGCTGTTGCCACTATTGACCTTGAACCGCAGGAGCCGCTGCAGCAGTACCTCCTCCTGAAGTCCAGGGCCCGCAAGTTTGCAGAGAACATCAAGAAGGATGTCTCGCGCCTGTCCATTGCCCGCGTGTTTTGTACGGCCATTGTGACCGCGTATTGGGCCGAGCTTTGCCGAGCCCAGGGCGCGGAGTGGGACATTCGTCCCCATGGTTTGGCGCTGCCGTCGCTACCCGCCAACGAACACGGCATGGCGCGTAGCATTGGCGCCCTGATTGCATCGTTCCCCGTTGAAGACTCTGGCTACCTGATTGGCTCCATCTACACGGTGATGCTGCCGGAAACCATGCGGTCCGATATGGGCGCGTATTACACGCCGCCACCCATGGTGAACCGTCTGATTGACCTCTCGGAACAGGCCGGTACTGACTTCGCTGCTTGCACGGCAATCGACCCCGCCTGCGGTGGTGGGGCCTTTCTGGCTCCGGTTGCCTTACGGATGTGGAAACGCACCACGAAGCCCGATGCTGGCGACGCTCTCCAAGACATTGCCGCCAGACTCAGAGGTATTGAGCTTGACCCCTTCGCGGCATGGATTACGCAAGTGCTACTCGAAGCATCGCTGCTCCCCTTGTGCGTGAAGTCTGGCGCGCGATTCCCGCAAGTGATTACGGTTGGCGACGCTCTGCAGCATGACCAGATGGGCAAGTTCAGCCTGGTCATCGGAAACCCGCCGTATGGCCGCGTGAAGCTGACGGACGCTATGCGGACGAAGTACGCTCGTTCCCTGTATGGCCACGCCAACCTGTACGGGCTATTCACCGACCTGGCGTTACGCTTGGTGGAGCAGAACGGGGTCATCGCCTATCTCACGCCTACATCGTTCCTTGGTGGGCAGTATTTCAAGGCTCTCCGCAAAATCCTGACGGACGAAGCAACCCCGGCCGCCTTTGACTTCATAGCCGACCGGGATGGGGTCTTCGATGACGTGCTCCAGGAAACCATTCTGGTGACCTACCAAGTGACCAAGTCGAAGAAGGCCGCAGCAGTTTCCCTGATTGTTCCCAAAGGGATTGAACAAGCAGCCATCGAATCCATTGGTAAGATTCGCGTCCCGGCTGATGGCGGTCCGTGGATTATTCCGCGAGCGGTCAAGGACGCAACCTATGTCCAGCTGCTCGCAAAAATGCCTGCCCGCTTGGCTGATTTCGGTTACCAAGTCTCCACCGGCCAGCTTGTATGGAACCGGCACAAGCCGCAGCTGCGGCAGGCGAAGATGAACGGCGAACTCCCCATTATTTGGGCGGAGTCCGTGACCCCGGCCGGCTTCAGCTTCAGTGCCGAGCGGCGCAATCATACGCCATACATCGAACTCCAAGCGCAGCCGCACCTGGTTACAGATAAATCCTGCGTCCTGCTCCAGCGCACGACCGCCAAAGAGCAGGACCGCAGACTGCTGAGCGCCGTCATCACACAGGACTTCATTGACGCGAACGGTGGTGTCGTCGTCGAGAACCACTTGAACATCATCTATGCGATCAAAGGTGGTGAAGTGTCCCCCGACGCCATATCGGCCATTCTTAACTCCGAAGCAGCAGACAGGGCGTTCCGTTGTATCAGCGGTAGCGTCGCAGTGTCAGCCTACGAACTGGAAGCTCTGCCAATGCCTACGATTGCGCAAGCCAAAGCCATTGAGCGCTTGCTGCTCAAAGGTGCCCCCAAGTCCATCATCGAAGCCAAGATTGCATCCTTCTACACAGGGGTCGGCGAATGACAATTCTCTCCGTTGGGCAGATTCAAGCCCGCCTTCAGGCCATCTTCCCAGAGGGCACCGAACAGCGTACGTACATAACGCGGGAAATGGCCGCAAAGACTGTCTTCGTCTGTCTGTACGCGAATGCCATTGAAGGGCTGAACAGATGGATTCGTCCCAACCAAGTCTGCCGGATGACTGAAGCTCAATCGGACATCATGGACGATGCGGCACGGGAGTCCTGGTACATTGCATCTGGCAAAAATGGGTTTGTGCCGTCAGTGGGTACGCCCTGGTTTGCCGACACGACCCGAGAACCCATTCGGGACGAAACCATTGGTGACGGGTTTCTACCAGTGCGCGCCATCATTGAGCGTCAAGGCATCCCTACCACGTCATCCAAGGGGCGCTATGCCCTTGAAGAAGGGTTCGCCGCGCTGTTTGCGGCAAGCCTAAGCGCTGACGACTTTAATGCCCTTGCGGAAACGTGGCGGGCGAATCACCTGACGAAGACGGCACTGGCCCGACAAGCATTGATTGCTGGCGGGGCACTCTCCGCCGGAGGTGCGGTCCAGGTCCAGTTCCCGAATGGGGAAACGCGGGCACTATCCACTGGTCCGTCCAGCGTTATCGCTAAAGCGGTCATTGAGCAGTTCTCCACGCGCTTTCTGAAGAAACCCCATGTGCTTTGGCTGTCCGAGTCGGGCAACAAGGTTGTTGCCCGAGATGAACGGCTTGCCGCGACGCTTGGTATCGTCATTGACCCGGCCAAAGCCTTGCCGGACATTATCTTGGTTGACCTTGGTGACGATGTCGGCGGTAGCGACCTGCTGGTCGTGTTTGCGGAAGTGGTGGCCACCGATGGCCCAATCAACCGGCAGCGCAAGGAAGCTCTGACCGTCGTCGCCAAGGATGCTGGCTTTGAAGAGGAACATCTGGCGTTCCTGACCGCATTCATGGACCGCTCAACGACGCAGTTCAAGAAGGCCATCGTGGAAATCGCGTGGGGTTCCTATGTCTGGCTGGTCTCCGAGCCTGACCATATTATCGACATGCGCAACGGAACGGCAAAGAAGCTCTCGGAACTGAAGTAGTTATGCCAACCAATGTACTGAACCTGCCGGTCTACACGGTGACGGCATTCCAAGAGAACGAGCACGACTATCACATTGACGCAGTAGCTTCACAGGAGCCTGTAGTCTGTCCGCATTGTCATCATGGGAAGTTTGACGGCTTTGGGCGCCGTGAGCAGATGGTCAAAGACCTGCCCATGCATGGCAAGCGGGTCGGTATCTACATTGATACACGCCGCTACCGCTGCAAGTCCTGCCTGAAGACGTTCTACGAAACCCTACCGGCCATCAACGAAAAGCGGTCCATGACGAACCGCCTGGTGGAATGGGTCGGTAAGCAAGCCATCAAACGCACCTTCGCCAGTATCGCGGAAGAGGTCGGCATCGTAGAGGGCACCGTCCGGCTTGTCTTCAAGGACTACGTGTCCGCTCTGAGCGAGAAGATTCGCTTCGAGACGCCGAAGTGGATGGGCATTGATGAAATCCACCTGATTAAGCCGCGTGGCGTCATCGCCAACATCCAGAACAACACCATCGTCGAGCTGCTGCCGAACCGCAACAAGGAGACGATGATTCGTTACCTGTCCAACTTGGAAGGCCGGCATCAAGTGCAGTACGTGGCCATGGACATGTGGCATCCCTACAAGGATGCCGTGGAAGCCGTCATGCCACAGGCCAAGGTGGTCATCGACAAGTTCCATGTCGTGAAAATGGCGAACGAGGCCATGGAGCGAGTCAGGAAGAGTTACCGTGAGTCGTTGACGCCCAAGCAGCGCCGCGGGCTCATGCACGACAGGTTTGTGATGCTCAAGCGGGAGCATGACCTAAACGACCGGGAAGCTTTGCTTCTGTCTGGATGGGTCAATAACTACCCCGAGCTTGGCTTGGCATATCGGCTCAAAGAGGATTTCTTCAAGATTTACGATGCCCGGAGCAAGGAAGAAGCACTGGCGCGGTTTGCCGCTTGGGACCGAGCCGTGACGCACGAAGTTCGTGATACCTTCTCAGACCTAATCAAGGCATGGCGCAACTGGCAGCCGTACATCCTGGCCTACTTCGACCATCCAGTGACGAATGCCTACACAGAAAGCCTGAACTCGCTCATACGCGTAATGAATCGTCTTGGCCGGGGCTACAGCTTTGAAGCTCTGCGAGCCAAGATTCTGTTTGCAGAAGGTGCTTTCAAGAAGCAAATCATCCGACCGAAGTTTGAGCGGCGCCAGGCACCGGCTATGCGGGAATTTGCAATGGCCCGGATGATGACGCTTCAACACGAACCGCAAGCTCGGGAACTCAACTATGGACCCGACATTTCAACACTGGTCCGCATGATTGAAGCCGGACAACTATAGAGCCGTTTCAATCACTAAATACGGATACCCCTTTTTTCTTTCTGAACGGAAGCTATGCGGTGGTTGGAAAAGGATCTTCTTCTTCGAAGTTCATTGAGGCGGAAGACAAAGGGTTTTCGATAGCATCTTTGTAGCGTTTGCGCATTGTTCCGGAGATTTCGGCACCATCGTAAACAATGATTCTTCCATAGGATACGTTCCCGTCGACGACCGAGCCTGGCGCAAGCAACAACAATCCGTCAATGCATACATCGCCAGTGACGCGGCCAAGGATCAATGCTCGCGGACCGATCAAGTTCCCCTCGATGTTTGCCGATTTGGAAACAATGCACAACCCATCGTCAGTACCAAATCGAACGGTTCCTTTTATCTGACCATCAATTTTTACACCATCCTGATACTCAACATCGCCGATAAAACAGGAATTAACAGCGTGAACCGAAGTAACCCGTTCTTCTATGGGATTTACACTCAGTTTTCGTGGTGGATTGTCTGTCTGAATTAACGAGAAAGCAGTACCAGGCGAACCGGAAGATCGTGTTAGTTGCACTTGAGGTAAGTTCATCGCAAAAGCTCCGAAAGGTTATTTGATACGAATGACGCGGCGATCGGTAACCATCGTCATAGTTGTCGGGTCAAGCTTCTGTAGTTTTTCCCCATTGGGCAGGGAATCTCCCACACGATACGATTTTACGTCTCCCCCGGCAGCCTGCACGACGACAGAATCAGCGGAGAAGGAGCGCACTCCCATTTGCGCAGACGACAAAGTAACAACAGGAGTAACACTCCCCTGCCCTGCGGAACTACCGGAAGCCGGAGTTTCGACAGACGGTTTTTTAGGTTCGTTTTTGGGCGCTACCGTAATTGGTTTGGTTGCGGGTTGTTTCACCGGGGGTGCCGTTTTTTGCACGGGCTTTGGAGAGGGAGTGGGAGTAGCTTCGGCAACAACGGGAGCCGCTGGAGGTGTCGTCACGGGTTGTTGAGGTTCCGCATTTTGGAACGGGGATTCTGCAGGAGCTTGCGGCGCGGTTTCTACAGGGGGCGGCGCAGCATCCGGAGGCAATTCAACAGCGGCTGCAGGAGGATTGGCTGTAGCTGGAGTTACGGCTTGTTGCGGAAGATCGGCAGGAGATCCGCCAGCCGCTGCCATCGGAAAAGCGACAACGGGGGGAGGAGCTAAGCCAAGCAAAGACGGAGCAAAACGGACGACAGCAAAAAAACTTCCGGCGACAACAACTAAAACCCCGATAGCGATGAGCATTTTGTTGCGACGGGATTTCTTTGCGTGAATACGTTCAAACTCCCCATCAACAACATCTCGCTCGAATAAAGGATTTCCTTCTGCACGCATGGGAGTATCGGGATCAAACATGTCCTGCTCAAACGACTTCCCAACAATGAAGTCGTTAATGGTATTTGCGTTAGGACTCATAACAAACTGCTCCAAAAAAGTTATTCGAAGTTACTTGGTTGGATTACGCGCACCGTTGATGCCGTTGCCGGCGCAACTGGTGCCTTGGTCGGGCAGTCCGACCGACAGCGATCAGTCCGTGCTTCCAAGAGGGAGCGCACCTTTTTATAGGGCGTCCAGCGATCTATCTCGGGATCGTTAAGTCTTGCCAGTACGTTTTTCGCAGCGTTCTCATCCGCCTGCACAACCTCCCCGGTGATCCGGTAAAACCGATCCCCAACGCGCTTGCCTTCCAGCAAGCCCGTCGCAGAATCGATTTGCGAGGTGTACGCAGGATTGATGAGCTGCACCGACGCACAGCGGCGGTGAGATACCGATTCAAAGGCTTCTGCTATGACGCCTTTTGTCCATGCGGATAAACGGCGATTCATGTTTTTGCCAAACTTCTTGCCACGCATTGCAGCGGTCAAATCTTCAGAAACAACAACAGAGGCTTTGTCCATAACAGCGTGCGCGGCCTTGAAAACAACATCACGGATTTGCGCTTGCGTCCTATCCATGCGACTGTCCAGTTTCCGGCGCCCGAGGTTGTGCTGCCGGATGTTGTGGCGCTTGCGCGGATTCTTGTGTTGCTCAGCCAACGCCCGGAGTTTCGAGCGACGTTGGTATTTCTCCTTGAGGTAATCGGACTCTTTGCGCAGCAAATTGCCCAATTCTTTTCCGTGATGCTCTCCGTCCGAATCGACGCAAACTTCGCTGTAGCCTTTGTCGATTCCAAGGATCTGATCGCCACAGGTCGGCGTGGCTTGCGTCTCGATGCTGTAATGCACTTCGACCTTGCCGTTACGCAGAATCAGGCGCAGCGTTCCGGTTGGCTCAACCGTTGTGTTCAGCGGAATAGCCACCTTCTTGCGCGGCTCAAGGCCGGGAATGTTGATCCAGGCTTTGCCGCCATGTACGCCGGTTGAATAGTTGTCGCTACGTACGATGATCTGGTTATGCGTGCCATTGTGGCCGCGCTTCCAGTATTTCCGCATGACGCGACGGAGATAACCGTCGGTTGCCCAGCCGTCGTTTTTGAGTAGCGTAAAAAGACGTTTTTGCTCGGTGATGTTGGAAGTGTGACGACCAACAGCGCGTCGTGCTTTGACCTTGGCGGCGGCCAGGTTCGCTTTGATGTCGCCCATTGCGTCACGCAACGTTTCTTTCCACGGATTGGCCAGTACATCAAACTCGCGCTCGGCGACCCATTGTTTCTTGACCGTGCGATGCGTCTGTTTGATGCCACCGACAGACCCAAAACGACCCCATACTTCAGAACGAATACGCCCAAGACGCTTGGCCTGCTCCTGAAGCTGCGCAAACTTTGCAGCGGTCAGATCTCGGCTGTAAGCGCCCCGCGTCACTACCTGCGCTTTTTGCGTAGGAGTAAATAGGTCTGAAAAAGATTCACGCATCAGTTCAAAGCTCCTACAACGAAGTGATAACCGTGCAATAGTACCCAAAGCCAAAAAACAATTCGCAGGAAACAAACAGCGAAAACACGCCCTATTCTTTTTGGAACAGCTAGCGTTTGGAGGCTAAGTAAAGATCAAAGGCTTCAACAAGAATTTTCTGGCCACTGCGATCTTCAGTTGTGCATAGCTGCTTCAAAGCCTCCCACCTCTTGCGATCTAAAACGAGCGTCAGCTTTTTTGAGGGAGCGGGCGAAGCCCGTAATTCCGTAGTAACGGATTTAAGTGACGGAATATCGGTGCTGCGCGTTTCTGCGCCGGCGGCGAATGCTGCCAAGGCGTCTGGATCAGGAGCCGGACGAGTTGATCCGGTATGTTTGAATTTACTATTCATGAAAACCCCTTTAATGACGTAATAACGGATATGCGGCAGTACGTAACAGCGGAGTACCGTAGTGCCGTTATCGCGTTACGACGGAATACCGTAGATTTCTTGCCCAAGCAACTGCACCTCGGCACGAGCGTGAGAGTTTGCCATTTCAACAACTCCCCTCCCCTCTAGCATCGCGTCTCGAAACACCTTCCGGTCACGAATAAAGGTGCCGGCCAATTGCAACTCGGCAAATTCAGCCAAAAACCCTTTTGCTTCACGCACTTCGTTGAGCATTGGATTAGTCGGTGCGCGTGAAATCAACGCAAAAGCGCGAAGATTAGGATTCATCCCGCGAGCCAAACCAACTAGCTCATTGACGTGATCCATGGTTTCCAAATCCGGCTGGGACGCCTGAATTGGAACATAGAGGTAGTCGGCCGCAACCATTGCTGTTCGAAGCTCTTTAGAATCACGCCCGCCGGCGTCGATAATGACTTCCCCGTAACGCTGAGCATAATCGCGCGCAGGTTTGAAAACGTCACCCAAAGCCTGGGCGCAATGTACGGCTGGCAACCCTTCCGACAGATCATTGCGCCTATCAACCCAACGCTTCGCGGTGGATTGGATGTCAGCATCAAGCAGCAAAACATCCCGACCTTCATGTGCCAGCCATACGGCTAGATTTGTGGCCACCGTAGACTTTCCGGTACCACCCTTTTCACCGCCAATAAGAACAATCATGAAAACCTCCGTAATAACGAAGACACGGACTTCCGTAACAACGGAGTCGCAAACACAGCAGAAGTTGAACGCTGATTCCCGAATGGTATCACGATTACGGACTACCGCAACCCCGTATTGCCGCTACTCCGTAACAACGCTATAACGTCCTAACGGACTAGCGCATTTCCGTCGTTCCGTAGCGTATAGGCGTTTGTCGGGAACACCTGAATAATCGCTTATATAGCCATATTACGCAGGAACCGAGCCAACCAAACGGATATACGGATTACCGCAGCACCGTGATGACGTAGTGCCGCCGTACCGTTGTAACGGCATTACGGATATCCGTAAAAGGAATAATATTCCGTAATAACGGAACTCCGCACTCTTGAAATCGAAGCGACATTTGCTAGCCTATGACGTAACTACCAAATGGAATCGAGGATCGCTATATGCCTACCTTTGCAATACCTGAAACGTTGCGACAGGCAAAAGCAATTTTGTCGCATCTGAATTTCGCCGAAGTACCGGACGAAACGCTCAAGAACATTGCGGCCGTTGAGGGGCATAGATTTAAGGAAGCGATCACCGCATTAGCGAATCGTTCCGGTGAAGATCTGGACGCCAAAAACGACTACGTGCACGCGGTTGTCGAAGCGGCATCGCAGCGAACTGCGGAGATTATAGAAACCGCGCTAGGTTTTGAACCGATTGACCAGCAAACACGTCTCGCGATCAACAAGGAAGAGGGATCGGTATTTCTTGTAGCAATCCGATCTGTGGCAGACAAGGGGGCGGACGCCGTAAATGAAACGAACTATTTGAATCGGGTGCTCTGCGGCTATTCAAAAAAGATTCGTCCAGCAGCTTCGGTGCGGCCTATTCCGCAAAGAACCAGTACAGAACCGATAGAGGTTGCACAAGCGGCAGCAAAGGGCATCGCAAGCCGACCGGCCACCACGGAACCAGAAGGAACCGAGGCCGAAAGACCCTTTGAGAACACGCACATTTACGGGGGAAAGGGAGCTATTTGCTTAACGGCTGACACAATCCGGAAAACCAACAAGCCGACGATACGTATCGAAGGCGCAAATGGCAGCGGCGATCGAAGCTACGATTGGCGCAACAAAATTGCCATTCAGTTAAGCATCGGGGAAATGGTATTGCTGTATGGCGTGCTGATGGGCTATCTACAAAAGTTGGAAGTATCCGGTCACGGAGACGCCAACGAAAAAGGCTTCATTATTGAAGACCAGGGAAAGCACTACTTCGTCTCGATGTTTTGCAAAGGCCGAGCGCCTTGTGCCGTACCGGCGAAGGCAAAGGATATCCATGTGGCTTTGAGTCTGATTTGGGATCAGATTAAAGCGAACAATCCAACCCAAGCAGACGAAACCATTCAAATGCACATCAAGCGCACTTGCGAAAAGCACGCGCAAGATATCGTTGCTCCGGCGCAAAAACGAGCCTAACGGGGAAATATATGGAAACACCACATACGGAACAGAGCCAATTGGTTTACATGTTGCTCAAAAGCGTACAGCGGGATTTTTGTCGCACCAGAATACAAATGGGCGCGTTGCTGGAACATATCAAGAACGACGATTTATGGCAGGGCAGGGCAGAGTCGTTCCAAAGCTTTCTGGAAGAAGAGCGAATAAACGCAACGGCCGCCTACCAATACATGCGCGTCGCAAGGAAGTTCTTTTTCGAGCTGAGATTATCCGATCAGGAATTCGCTGCAATTAGTACGTGCAACATGAGTCTTCTCGATTTTGCGAGTCAAGTCATCACCAACGAAAACAAAGAGGAGGTTATCGCCAACCTGGCAACCCTCGGGGAACGGGACGCAAGACAGGTGTTGTCGGAATTATGGGATCAATCAACGAACGCGAAAGAGCAAGAACAAAAGAGCAAGCCCGTTAAGCGCGTGCTCAATCTGTTCAGGGCTTTGCCTGACGATCAACGGAGTGAGTTCATGGCGGTAATTAGTCGGCGAGCTGGGCGTTAAAATAGCTTACCTTCTTGTGCAAAACGTCGCTTAACATCAGCTTCACGGACAAAACAAACAACACGAGATAACTCGATGGGCGTTTGATGGGTATCCGTAATTCCGTACCAACGGACATGAGCGCGAACGAAGGCGGCAAAGGCGATGCAGCGTGTTTCTGCTTGGAGAGAATCGCTTGGGCCACACAGGACAATACATGTTTCGCCTTTGGGTACTTTCGTACCTTTGGTGATCGGCGACCACTGTTGACATCCTCCCGCGCCCTCAGCCTGTTGGCTGCCCGCGTTGCGGGGAAGGACGGGGATTCCTACGGTGTTCAGGCGGCACATGGAAACGGTCCTTCCTGAACACTTCGGTGGGTTCCTGCTGCTGACGGCATTACCGCACCGTTCACTTGACAGGCGATCCGGGCTGCGGAGCAGCCGTCGGCCGCCTTGTTCCGCCCGGCAGAAGCGTCTGCCGTGTCCTGCCCTTCGAGCGTTTTCAATCCCTTTTCGAGAATATTGATCGCACCGACTACGTCGGCGTGGTTCTCGTAACCACACTGGACACAAAGGAACTTCGCTTGTGTCTTACGGTTATCCGGAGAAGTGTGGTGACAGCACGGACAAGTCCGGCTGGTATTCCGGGGTGGAACAGAAATCAGTAGCCCGCCTTGCCAGACTGTTTTGTACTCAAGCTGCCGGCGAAACTCGGACCAACTTTGATCCAGTATCGACTTATTGAGTCCAGACTTCTGTTTAACCTTCTTCCCTGGTGTATCTAACGTTCCCTTGGCCGAGCGAGACATGTTTTTTACCTGCAAGTCTTCGATACAGACGATGGCGTGGTTTTTGCCAATTTGTGCCGAACACTGATGAAGGAAGTCACGACGAACATGGGCAATGCGGAGGTGAAGTTTTTGAACTTTGGTCTTTGCTTTCTTCCAATTCTTGCTGAACTTTACTTTCCGGCTCATGCGTCGCTGATATTTGGCCAGCCGTTCTTCATGTTTTCGGAACGTGTTCAGAGGTTCAACAAAACCACTGTGATAGGACGCCTGATCTTTGGTGACCCATGTCGCAAAGCGCGCAATGCCGACATCGATGCCAATCGCTGGACCATGGGGAATGGGCGGGTTGACGGTGCGTTCGGTCTGGATGGAAACGAACCATTTTTCGCCAATACGGGAAACGGTGACGTTCTTCGGCGTGCCGAGGATGTCGCGGCTGTTGCGGTAGCGCAGCCAGCCGAGTTTCGGCAGGAAGATGCGGCTGTCGCCGGCGTCGATCTTGAAGCCCTGCGGGTAGCGGAAACTGTCGCCCATACCTTTCTTCTTGAAGCGCGGGAAGTCAGCGCGTTTCTCGAAGAAGTTCTTGTAGGCGCGTTCCAGATGCTTCAATGACTGCTGCAATGGCTGTGAAGGAGCGTCGGCCAGCCACGGTGTTTCTTTTTTCCATGCGGGAAGCAGATTCGCAAGGCGAGCGTAGCTGAATTTTGTCTTGTTGTCGGCTGCGTAAAACTCTTTTTGCAAAGCCAGCGCCTTATTGAACACGAAACGGCACGACCCCGCGAACCGGCGCATGAGGCGCTGCTGCTCTCCGTAGGGTTGGAGTTCAAACTTAAAGGCTTGAAGTCGCTGCATACTGGGTTAACGTACAGATCCAAAAAACGATGACAAGGACGGCTACGCCGTCCGCGCCTTGTGGCCAGGGCCACCTCGTATCTCCGCCATGAATGGCGAGGGTTTACGGCGCACTGGATAAGTTTGCTTGCGATCCAGATAGCGTTCCGCGTGTTTTGCTATCTGTAAAAAATCGTCTGGCGGTTTTGGTGTTTCGGGATATTAGGTGCGGTGATTGACCTCGGACGAGGGAAAACAGGTTCGCCGGAAGCACCCGTCCTTGGTGGGAATTGAATGTTCGACAGGGGGGACGTTGCAGCCAAGTCTTGCAGAAAACCATCTTGCGCCTCAAACCAGCCGACAATCCATGGTCGTTTTGCTAGAAGTTCCGGCGCTTCGTGTTGAATCAGCTCGAACAGTTCACGGGTTTCATCTATGCGTTTGTAGACGCCGCCATAGTGGCGACACAAAATCTTCTGGTATAGCCCGACAATCTTCCGTTTTCTTCCAAACATATTGGAGAGTGAGCCTATCTGGACAGAATTTGCTGCGATGCTGCAGCCAGCTGCGCATCAATCCACGCCACAGTTTTTAGAGCTGCCACCCGGCGTAGCTTGAGATCATTGACGGACAGGCTGCTTAGCACCTTGAGCTGTTCCAATTCAGCCTTTTTTATAGCCCGACTAATGGCAGCATCGGAGGCTTCTTCGATAAGAATCCGGAAAACCTCGGACTTTTTTACACCACGATCACCGATAGCAGAAAGAATTCGTCGAATGGAAGCGGGATTAGCTCGAAAGCTAATGGTAGTCATTTTCTCACCGGGAGAGAGTGAAGGGCGAGCCATCGTTTTTCCTTTAAAAGCGAACGTTCAAACAGCGAAACAAAGTCGAGCAAGGCCACGCGGCAAATAGGAAGCAAGAGGTTTTCGTAAAGCAAACATACTTTCTTAGTTCCTCGTGATGGTTATATCGACAGCGCGTATAGCATAAGTCCCGTCGCCAGACGGATGCGGATAGGGTTCGGAAGGCAAGCCTTTTTTCGTAAGCATCTTGGCAAGGCTAAAAGCACGATCCTTTGAATAAGACCGAATCCCCTTATCGTAATCGACGTTAGAAGAGGGTGTTATTGACATTAGAATCCTTCAAGTCTGCGCGAATACCGAATAGAAGGTGCTTCACCGGGCATAGTTGTTCGCCACATCCAACACAGCCTTACGAATTTCAGCCGGTAACGGCCGCTTTCTCGAATGCCAGCGCAAAGTAGGATAACCGGCGGACCCCGTGATGCTGTCGCGACGCTGATCCTTGGCCGCGTCATGAGTTCTATCATCAAGCTCAATCAACGTAATGACCTTCAACGTTTTAGGATCGCACACCGTAAAGTCGATAATTTTCTGAGCGAAAGTACCTCGTATCCGTGCGTAATCTTTCCCTGAACCGTTTGCTGGTTTGATGATGGCACCCATGCACACTTGAGGAAAAACCTCGAAATCGGGAAGGGCTTCTCTTAGCCTTCCAAAGAATTCAATCTCGTTGGCTGTCAAGATTGGCTTTGGCTCGACCCGGAAAGACGGCTTGCGCCATTTCGCGAAAAACACAATCGCAGCAAAAAGGAGAAAGAACGCCAGAAAAACCCAAACGGTCGAATTCCCGAACAAACTATTAAGCATCGCAACCACCCACGTTTTCTTTGAACGAGCACACCAAAGCAATGCCAAGCGAGGCCGCCAGAACAATTAGCGAGGTGTTGTAAATATCGACGGCGCAATCAAGCGGCCACAGAAGATGCGCAAAACAATATCCGATGAGCACCAGGCGAATCGATTCGCGGCATTGCCGCCCCGGAATCCAGCTTTCACAAAGCAGGAACAACACCGGGAAAAACGAGATCAACAAGGCACAGTTCGCAAACCGATCCCACAAAAAAACCAGTAAGACGATTCTCTCGTGCAAAAAGGCCAGCAAGAAATCAACGAGTACCATCGGACAAGAAGGCCTGTGGCGGCAAATTGTGCAGAATCTTTTTGGCGTAAACCAAACGCTTGTCTTTGTTTCTGGCGTTGTAAGCGCCAACCGCATCCCATGAATTCCCAAGGCGCGACATGTTGTCTCGCAAAATCCATGCACCCACCTCAAGGCTGACGCATGGATCGAGCAGATGTTCCTCGGTGATCCCATACTGGCGCAACTTCGGCAACCATGAGCTATTGATCTGCATCAAGCCAATATCGTAAGAGCCATTCGAATTGCGACCAATTGCCACAGGATTCAAGTTGGATTCGGTTTTAGCGATGGAATACAACAAAAAATGATTAACTGAGTATTTTTGCGCCACGCCTTCCCAAGAACAGCGAACGCCATCGGAGGCGCAAGCAATTCCTGTAGAACAGAAGACGAACAACGCAAAAAGAGTTTTCATCACCAAATCCAAGAAGAAAGCATTACCGCCATAGCCAGACCGAGTGTCATGCCGACAATCGTACTACGGCGGAAACGGCGAGGCGTAGAGGTTGCTGGACGGGTAGGGGAAGTAACCGCGTTGCCGTTCCGTTTATCGAGGTTTGCCAAATACCCTTCAAATTCCGTATGAACACGACCTTGCGCACGAGCGCGCAACCAGGCCTTCATGCTCCGGGGATCGTTAGCGGCGTAATCGACCATGATCAAGGAAGGTTCTTCAAGTTTTCTTTTCGATTCCATTTTGAACTCCAATTTCGTGTTGCGTGTGCAATCCACACAATTACCTTGTATCAAAAAGCAACTGAAGTTCAAGCCCCCTAAAAGCAACTTTTCGCAATTTATTTTCAATTACCAAAGAGCGAGAGCAAATCATCATCCACATCAATTTGTTCGGAGGCCAAAGGTTGTTGATGGACGGGGGAGGGGGGGGAGGCATTTTGCATTATTGGCGTCAGGGAAAGAGAAGGCGCGGGATCAGGCGTACCAGCGGAGGAAAGCGCACCGAGGCCCGCGTTCAATAAAGCCAAAATACGGCCATGCCGGCGATAGTTACTTGTCGGCATGGACTGTAAATAGTCGAATAGTTGCGGGTGATCATCCTGATGCACCGTCACGTTAATTCGGATTGCGTCCATGAAAGTTTCTCCGGAGTATGCAAACTAACCATGAACCAGACTTAACCATTGCCGCGCATCAAATCAAAAGACACTTGGTTTGCCCATTGCTGGCCAGCAAGCTGGAAACCGCGAACATTAGCGAAAACGGGGTCTTTGGCGATAGAAATCTCGTGGCGCGGAAATTTTTCCTGAATCAACGGCTTGTAGAATTCAGCGCCACCGCCGGCCAAAAGAATGTTGTCAATATCAACGCCGCCACCGCCGACTTTGTTGGCCAGCATACTAATGCCTTGCTGTGCCGCAGCCTGGCCAACCTTGTAATACTCAGAAATATCCATTTCCTTGCCAAAGAAACGAGGCTTGGTACCAAGCCGAATGGCCTCATCGATGCCAGACAAGTCAGTGAGTTGTACACCAAGATCCTTACTGATGGCATCACCCATTGCGGCGAGGACGGCGGACATCCCGCCAGGATGCGCACCACTGCGGGAACCGGCCGGTTTGATTCCATGGGCGAAGACCCAATCAAGGGTGTAATAACCCGGATCGATAAGCAGATTGGTTTGGGTCTTCATCCGGGAATACATGTTGTTGCGAACCGAGTGATCGAAAAAGGCGCCAATCGGCTGCGGTACCACACGAACGTCGTCGACTACCACGGTCATGGATTCCCCATCGCCTTCTGCGCTGGGCAGAATATGCTCGCCGATCATTCGTGCTCGAACTTTCGCGCCGAACTGTTCGACGGTGTTCACGGGCAAACCAACGACCAAAAAGTCGATCTTGGAAAGCCCCATATAGAAGAGGGCGCCGCGCGCCAGCGCCAAATAAGTATCGGTTAGGGAATAGTCTTCAGTCAGCACGCGCCCAAAGTTGGCACTCTGGGCAAGCTTTGCATCTTTGCCCACTTCATATTTCACACCAGCCACATCAATAACGACGGTGTTGCGCCGTTGCAGTACGCCGACGGACAAGTCGGGCCCAGAGCTGGCCTGTGGCGCAACGGAAGGAAACAGTGCGCACTGAATTTCCTGTCCATGAGAGTGAAAAGCCACGTATTTGGTGTTGCCGTAGCCGACATCCAATGCACGAACCACCTTGTCTTGTTTCATCGCAAACCTCCTCGGAAAGATAGGACATTTTCGGATGTCGGCCTTTCATTTGCGACAAGTTGAAAGCCACAAAAAGCCGTCTATTTTTCTCGAAGCCAACAACATCAACGTCATGTGCCGTACAAATGACCGCAGTGCGGCGTGAAGGAAGGTCGCCCACGATCAAAAACAGCGAGAAAAGACGAGCATGTCGAAACATGGCGTTCAGCTGAGCGGCGGGTGTCGGGCAAATGGCGATAACAGCGCAAAAAGCGGTGCTGTTTTAAAAAAATGGAGCGAGAAGGAGGGAATGAGAGGCAAAACACGGGAGCGACGAGGTAGCTGAATAGGCAGTTAGAGAAGAACATCGCACACAGCGTATTTCGGAACGGAAAGCTTCGGAAGGAGAGTAAAACCAAAAACGGAGAAAACCCTTACGGCACAAGGCGTCCAGAAAGGAATCGGAAGGCACAATGTGGGAATAAATCAAATTCCGATATGGAAAACGGTTGACATCCATTAGCGGTGAGGCGTAAAAAGGAAGTGTCTCTGACCGGTAAGCTGGTGCCGTAGGCCAAGGCCGAATAACTAGCAGTAAAAAAAGACCGCTTCTGCGGCTCCCATTGGGACCAAAGCGCAACCGCGCAAACACAACGGTTAGACCGTTAAGCCTCTCAAGAAGCCCCCACTCACAGGATCATTGGATCAGCGGATGTGGTACGGCCTCATATCGCTCACATAGCGACAACTGTCGGTGAGCAAAAGCGCGATCGCTCTCTCAAGCGGTAGCGTCAATAACAACAAAACACACACAACACCAGGAACACACTGATCACCGCCGTCCGAGGACAGGCACATGCGAACAGGCCGGCCTAGTAGCCGTCCGTCGCAGACAAACAAGTGATCAAAACGAGCCCCTTCTCGGTAGCAGAGAAGAACGACGGGCCGGGTGTTCAATGAATTCGTTTCCGGATCGTAACCGGATCGCCATGCCCCCTTCTTACTTCGGGGGCAACCACACAGGATTAAGTTCCGCCGTGGCGACATTCCTCCGCGAAATCGGATGTATGTTGAGGCCAGAAGATGCTGACGTAACGCTTGTCGTAAATGATCAACAGGGCACGAAGGGTGCCGGGACGAAAAGCCGTCCGAATCGTGGGAGCGAACCGAGTACAGAACGGAAGGAGGAAATAGGTGACAGATGAACTAGAGACAATGTCCAATACGGCGACAGAGAAGAAGGCCACCTACTCGATCAAGAAACAGGTGACCGATCTGGTAGTTCGTTTTGGCAAGGTAAAAGCGGTTGGGCAAAAGAAACCCGTGAGCTACAACACGCAAAAGAAGCGTCTGGACATTCTTCAGCTCATGTTTTCCCAACTCAGGCAGATGGGGATACGCCTCGTCAATGTGCAACAGTTCCGGGAAAACCACATCAAGAAACTGGCTCTACTGTGGGAAGAACAAGGATTGAGCGCTGCCACCATACAAAACCGCATCAGCACCGCGCGCATGTTTTGCGAATGGATAGGCAAGGCCGGTATGGTCAAAGAATCGGAACGCTACGTAAAAGACCCGCAGACCGTGAAACGGACAGCAACAGCGCAAAAAGACAAATCATGGAAAGCGGCGGGCATCGACGTACAGGCAATGATCACCATGGTGTCTGCTTACGACCCCTACGTAGGAATGCAACTGCGAATGGTTGCGGCGTTCGGCATGAGAAGAGAAGAGGCGGTCATGTTTCGCCCCTGGTTATCCGACGAAGGAACCTCTATTCGGGTAAGGGATGGCACCAAAGGAGGGCGTGAGCGTTCGGTGGCCATCATTCATCCCTACCAAAGAGAAGAACTCGATGCTATCAAGGCCAGCGTAAAGAAAACGGCGCACATAGGAAATCCGGAGCTGACACTGAAACAAGCACTCAGGCGGTTTTCGTATGTGATGGAGCGCTTTGGCGTGACGGGCAAACAGCTTGGCGTTACCGGACACGGACTGCGCCACGAATTTCTGAATGATCTATACGAACAGATAGCGGGGATACCGTCGCCGGTACGTGACGAAAAGAAGACAACAGCGCCGGAAGAAGGATGGGCGTCAGCCGAGCAGATCGACTTTGCCCGGGCAACGGTTAGCGAAGCAGCAGGGCATAGCCGGTTAAGCATCACGAACGCGTACATAGGTTCGACCCGTGAATCGAAAAAGGCAGGGCAAAACTGGACAGTGCGAACGCCAGACGAAGCGGAAAAGTGGAAACGTTTGGCGCAGTTATCGCAGCTGAAGATCAGGACGAAAGAACAGCACGAGGAAATTCTTCGGCTGAAGAAAGAACTTGGCTGTGAGTGAGAAAACAACCCGGACAAAGGTATTTCGCCAATGCGCAATTTGCGGAACGGAAATAGAAGTTACGGACTGCATCGAGCTGAGCATCCTGTTCTGTCCGAAGTGTGAAACCACACACCGCGTCCTGATAGCCAAAGGAGAGGCTATTTGCCTGCTGGCGATACAGGGTGTTTCTGTCCGAAACGAAGAA
>CAZZDF010000006.1:0-17570 GCA_964652915.1 uncultured Propionivibrio sp.
CCGTGCATTCGCTGACCAAATCGGCGATTTTCTTCGCCGTCGGCCACGCCGCGCAGATGGCCGGCACGCAGATCATCGACAGCATCAAGGGGCTGCTCAAGCAATCGCCGACCATTGGCTGGGGACTCATGCTCGGCACCCTGGCCATCCTCGGCATGCCGCCGTTTGGCGTATTCACCAGCGAATTCATGATCCTCACCACAGCCATCAAGCATTACCCGTGGGCAGCACCGATCCTGCTCATCGCGCTGGGCGTCGCCTTCGCCTCGATGTTCCACAAGGTTCAGGGCATGGTATTCGGCGAGCCGACCGTCAAACCGCTATCGCACAACCCCGCATTGCTGCCGGTTTTCGTGCACCTCGGGCTGGTGCTGATGCTCGGCCTGTGGATTCCGCCCTATCTTGCCGAATGGTACCGGCAAGCTGCCCGACTGATCGGCTAATCGAGCGAGGCGCCTGATGCAATTTCTTGATCAAACCATCGATTTCCGGCCGCTTGCCGACCACGCCATGCGCACCTGTGTCGCGCGCGTCACCGCCCGCGAGCTGAAGGAGTTTTGCAGCGCCGCCTACAAGGCCGAACGCCGTCTGGTCGCCCTCTGGGGCAGCGATGAGCGCGACCGCGACGCCAAACACGGCTATGCGCTGCATGTCGCCTTTGATCTTCCGGAAGCACTGGTTTGCCTGACACTGCCGCTGGATACCGAAGATCCGGAGTTCCCCGATCTCTCGCTGCCCTTCCCGGCGGCAGACCGCATGCAGCGCACGGTGCGCGACATGCTCGGCGTGACGCCGGATGCCGGTGACCTGCGCCCCTGGCTGCGCCACGACAATTGGCCAGCCGAGCATTACCCCTTACGCCGCGACACGCCGGACGAACAATTTACCCCCAACAACGAAGACTATCCCTTCGTTCGCGTCGAAGGTGACGGCGTCCATGAAATCGCCGTCGGCCCGATTCACGCCGGCATCATCGAACCGGGGCATTTCCGTTTTTCGGTGATGGGCGAAAGCACTTTGCGCCTGGAAGAGCGCCTCGGCTGGAAGCACAAAGGCATCGAACGCCGCTTTGTCGGCATGGGGCTGACCGACGGTGCCCGTCTAGCCGGGCGCGTTTCCGGCGATTCGACCGTCGCCTACGCCTGGGCCTACAGCCAGGCCGCCGAGGCCATCGCCGGCGCTACACCGCCACCGAGAGCCGTCTGGCTACGCGCCCTGCTCCTCGAACGCGAACGCGTCGCCAACCATCTGGGCGATCTCGGTTATCTCGGCAACGACGTTGCGCTGGCCTTTGGCCTCGCGCAATTCATGCGCCTCAAGGAAGACTGGGTTCGCCTCAACGCCACGCTGTTCGGCCACCGCCTGCTGATGGATCGCATCATTCCGGGCGGCGTCGCCGTCGATCTCGATTCGGCCGGCGCGCAGACGATCATCGAGCAATGCCACGCCATCGAACGCGAAGTGCATACGCTGAAAGACATCTACAACGAACACGCCGGATTGCAGGATCGCTTCCTCACCACGGGCCGCATTACCCCGAAACTCGCCCAGCGCCTCGGCATCATCGGTCTCGCCGGGCGCGCCAGCGCACAACGCTGGGATCTGCGCAACGAGCACCCCAACGAACCTTACGATCAACTGGCGCCGAGAATGCACATCGAACGTAACGGCGACGTCGCCGCACGCGCGCTGGTGCGCTTCGCCGAAATCTTCGAGTCGATTCGCCTGATCCACAAAATCCTTATCGACATGCCCAAGGGCCCCATCCGCAGCGAAGTGCGCAGCGAACCCGACAAACGCGGTTTTGGCTGGGTCGAAGGCTGGCGCGGCGACGTGCTGGTGGCGCTGGAAACCAGCAGCGACGGCAAGGTACGACGCTGCCATTGCCATGACCCCTCGTGGCAGAACTGGCCGGCGCTCGAACACGCGGTGATCGACAACATCGTTCCCGACTTCCCGCTGATCAACAAATCGTTCAACCTTTCCTACGCCGGACAGGATCTCTAGCCATGATCCCCATGCTTCTGCAAATACTGCGCACCGGCATCGTCAGCGAACCGGCGCCGGCCGCCGACGAAAGCCTGCGCAGCACAGCGCAACGCCTCTCCGAGGCCATGACCAGACAACTCGGTCGCGCGCTGGTCATCCGCCACGTCGATGCCGGCTCGTGCAACGGCTGCGAACTCGAAATCCACGCGCTGAACAACCCCTACTACAACCTCGAAGCCATCGGCATCAAATTCGCTGCCAGCCCACGTCACGCCGATCTGCTGCTAGTGACCGGGCCGGTCGCCAAAAACATGGAAGTCGCCGTCAAGCGCGCCTACGATGCCACCCCGGAACCCAAGCTGGTGGTGGCCGTTGGCGACTGCGGCTGTACCGGCGGAATTTTCGGCGAGAGCTACGCCTCCTGCGGCCGTATCTCCAACGTCATTCCGGTAGACGTTTCCATCCCCGGCTGCCCGCCCACGCCGCTGCAGCTCATGCAAGGCATTCTTGCGGCCATCTCGCCGGCGGGTGAAAAATCACCCGAGACGCCCAAATCATGACGCCGACCACCCGGCGTCTGTTCATTCACGGTCGCGTGCAAGGCGTCGGTTTTCGCTACTCACTCAACGCCGAAGCCCGCGCCCTCGGCCTCAACGGCTGGGTACGCAACCGCAGCGACGGCAGCGTTGAAGCCCTGCTCATCGGCTCCATCGAAGCCGTCGACGCGCTGACCGTCTGGGCGCATCACGGCCCCTCCTCAGCGCGAGTCGATCAGGTCATCTGCCGCGACGAACCGACCGCGGCGTCCGAAACTTCCTGCTGCAAATTTGAACAACGGCCGACCGTCTAAACAACTTTTTGTAAACTTTTGCCGTTGCCGGGAACTTGCCGGCAAGTTATGCTGACTAAGTGGCATTGGTTCAGTAAATGATGCCAAATCGCTGGACCCTTTCTTAAAAACAACCACTCAAGGAGAAGATAAATGGCCGTTCTCGTCAGCAAGCCAGCACCCGATTTCACCGCAACCGCCGTCATGGGCGACAACGAAATTCGCGAATTCACCCTGTCCAAAGAAATCAACGGCAAATACGCGGTCATCTTTTTCTATCCGCTCGACTTTACCTTCGTCTGCCCGTCCGAACTCATCGCCTTCGACCACCGTCTGGACGAGTTCAAGTCGCGCGGCGTCGAGGTCATTGGCGTTTCCATCGACTCGCAGTTCACCCACCTCGCATGGAAGAACACCCCGGTCAACAACGGCGGTATCGGCCAGGTCAAATACCCGCTGATCGCCGACGTCAAACACGAAATCTGTCAGGCCTACGACGTTGAATTCGGACCCGCCGGTGTAGCCTTCCGCGGTTCCTTCCTGATCGACAAGAAAGGCATCGTTCGCCACCAAGTGGTTAACGACCTGCCGCTCGGGCGTAATGTCGACGAAATGCTGCGCATGGTCGATGCCCTGCAGTTTACTGAAGAACACGGCGAAGTCTGCCCGGCCGGCTGGAACAAAGGGAAGGCCGGTATGAAGGCCACCACTGCTGGCGTTGCCGAGTATCTGGCAGCCCACTCCAAGGAACTGTAAGCGGCAAACCCCGCTCTCCGCCTGAAGCGGAGAGCCAGAAACACAAGAAGCCGCGGTTGCGAATTTCGCAACCGCGGCTTCTTTGCTCTGGGCGAAATAAATACTTCTGGAAAATCGCCAGACAATCGGCCAGAATAGCTTTGTCATAATTGCCAGGCATTTTGGGCAAGACCGGCGACAAGCGGGAGCGTTTTTCGCCGGCCATTGTGAAACATTGTCGTCGCACCGGAGGACAACACATGGCTATTAGGCAAATCGCCCTTTTGCTGCTCGTTGCTGCCAGCGCGCTGACCGCAATTCCCGCTTCCTCCCAGCCAATTACCAAAGCCACCTGGGTCACCCCGAATTGGGAAGGCTATATCGACGAGCAGGGGAAAGGCTTGTATGCGGATGTTATTTCGGCGATTTTTGGCAAAGCCGGAATCGAGATCAAAATCAGCTACCGGCCCTGGAACCGCTCCTTGTTCGAAGTAGAAAACGGGGTGGCGGACTTTACCGGCGCCGATTCTCGCAGCGAAAAGTTCGCCCAGCCGCGAACACCAATCGTCAGAAGCACGGAAGTCGTCTTTTTCAAAAAGTCGAAGACAACATCCATTCGAAATGCGGCCAGCCTGAGTGGAAAAACCGGCGTGTGGGTTCTCGGATACACCGACAATCTCCCCGAAGAGGTCAAAAAGCATCTGCAGGGCAAAGGCAATCCGAGTCGCGAAGCCGCCTTCAAGATGTTGCTCCTTGGCCGCGCCGATTACTACCTCGACAATGACTTTCAGTTGGCTCAGACCATGAAAAAGTTCGAAGGGAAATTTGACCCCAGCGAATACGAATCGCGCACCATCTACGTCGAAGACCTCTACATGTGCTTCAGCAAGTCCACACGTGGGCAGCAACTGGCGGAAATATTCGACCAACAGGCCAGAAAACTTTCCGACTCCGGGGAACTCAAGCGAATTTATGCCAAGTGGAACCGCTTCTCCCCGGCCGAAGCCCACCCCTGACCAACGGACACACTTGCAATATCAGACAATTCAAGACTCTGCCAACAGTTGAAACAACGATCGCAACAAGGAACAGCAAATGAAATATTTCTATTCACTGCTGCTGTACGTCGCCCTGATCGGTTCAGGATTCGCCCAAACCCGAGTAATTTACCCGGCACCGGAATCTGCCAACGATACTCGAACCGCTGACCTCGTCGAAATCCTGAATACTGCGTTGGAGAAAACTCGCGACCCCTACGGTCCGTACACCGCCGAACCATCGGCCTACGTCATCAACGAATCACGCCAGCAAAAATCCATTGAAGAGGGTAACGGAATCATCAATGTGTTTTGGAGTTCAACGTCCGTCGAGAAGGAAAGACATCTCCTGCCGATCCGGATTCCATTGCGCAAAGGCTTGCTCGGCTATCGGATCGCCTTGATCAGCAAAAACAAGCAATCCTTGATCGACAACGTCAAAAGCCTCGACGATCTGAAGAAACTCACGGTCGGCCAGGGTTTTGGCTGGGGCGACGTGGCGATCTACAAAGCCAACGGCATTCCCGTAGCGACCGCTCTCTATGACAAGATATTCAAGATGACCGCAGCAGGGCGATTCGATCTGTTCCCGCGAGGCATCGCCGAAGTCTTCTCGGAATATGAAGCCAACGCCCCCTCAAATCGTAATCTGGCCATCGAAAACGGCCTGCTGATCTACTACCCCTGGCCCTACTATTTCTTCTTCAACAAAAACGACAAAGCGCTTGCCGAACGCATCGAAACCGGCCTGAAAATCATGATCAAGGACGGCAGCTTTGACGCCATTTTCTACAAACACAACAAAGCCGCCATCGAACGAGCCAACTTGAAAAACCGCCGCATCATCCGGCTTGAAAACCCCCTGCTCCCGAAAGCCACCCCGCTAAATGAGAAAAGTCTCTGGTTTGATCCCACCAGCGACTGATGGCAACTCCAAAGCCATAGCGAAACTAGCCACAAAGCAGACGTCCGAACTTCACTCAAAACATAAAGAAGGTGAACGGCATGAAAGAACTGGTTCGATTTCTGATTCTTGCGACACTTATCCTGGCCCATCCGACCCTGGCGCAACCGATCAACAAAGCCACTTGGGCGACCCCGAGTTGGGAAGGCTTTATCGACGAAAGAAAGACCGGACTCTATTACGACGTAGTGACTGCCGCCTATAAAGAAGCGGGTGTCGAGATCACCATCAAATTCCACCCCTGGGCCCGCGCCCTGTCTGAAGTCGCAAACGGCAGAGCTGATTTCACCGGAGCCGACTCCCCGACGAAAAAATTCATACAACCGAAATACCCGATTCTCCGCAGCACCGAAGTCGCGTTTTTCAAAAAATCCACAATTCCATCGTACCGGAGCATCAACTCCCTCGACGGAAAATCTGGGGTATGGGTCTTGGGCTATACCGACAATCTCCCGCCGCAGGTAAAACAACACCTGCATGGCAACGGGAATCTTAGCCGCGAAGCGGCATTGCAAATGGTTCTTCTTGGCCGAGCCGATTACTTTCTCGACAATGACTATCAACTGGCATTGACCACGAAAACGCTCGAGGGCAAATTCTCACCAGACGAGTATGAAACTGCCACAGTGTACGTAGAAGACCTGTTTATGTGCTTTTCAAAATCCCCTCGCGGACAACAACTCGCCAACCTCTTTGACCAAGGCATGAAAAAGCTGGCGGAAACCGGTGAACTAAAGCGAATTTATGCCAAATGGAATCGTTTTTCGCCGGCAGACCTATCGCTGAGCAGTCAAAGGCCAAAATAAGCCGGACAACCGCTCACTGATTAATAGACGTTTTGCTCAATCCGCCCACACCGGATTTTTGGGAAAGCTTACGCACAAGGAGAATCAGATGCGTTGGAAGATACTTGCATTGCTAACAATCGCTTCATTGTCATCGCTATTTTCGCCGCCTTCGGTGGCACAAAACCTGCAGATAATGACCGAACAAGATCCGCCCTACAGCTTCGCCGGAGAGGATGGGAAGCCCACAGGCTATGGGGTTGAAGTTGTCGAGGAAATCCAGCGGCGATTGAAGACGAACGATCCGATTTCAATTCGCCCGTGGATCAGGGCCTACGCAACCATTTCCAGAAACCCCAATGTCGTGGTGTTCACCATGTCACGCACCAAGGAAAGAGAGCCCCTGTTCCAGTGGGTCGGGCCAATTATTGAAAACGACTGGGTTATTGTCGGAAAAAAATCGTCCCGGCTAAAAATCGCCAGCCTGGAAGATGCCAAGAAACTCGGAAAAATCGGCGTTGTCAAAGACTACGCCTGGGACGTTTATCTCACGAGCCAAGGGTTTCACAACCTTGACCGGGTTCCGGAATATCCAGCGAATATCCGAAAAGCCAAGGTCGGGCGAATTCAGGCATTCGTCAGCTCGAATCTGAGCTATCAACACGAACTGACAGAAGAGATGGAAAATCCTGAGGATTACGAAATCCTGATGAAATTCAATTCGGTTCAGATGTACATCGCCCATTCAAAAGACACCGACAAGGCCATCGTCGATGCCTGGCAGTCGGCTTTCGAGTCCATGAAAAACGACGGAACTTTAGCCAGACTTCTAGCGCGATGGATACCACCCGCCAAATTGCCTGGCCCGGCCAAAGCGGCAAATTTCTGACACCGCCCTTCACAATCTCCGATCAACGAGGCGCACCAGATGAAAAATGTCTACTCAACGCTGTTACCGCTGTTACTTCTGTGTGTAACGTTAGTCAGCTCAAGCGGATACTCCCAAACCCAGGTTATTTATCCCGCACCAGAGTCGCCTAACGATGTCCGCTATAACGACCTCATTGAAATACTGAATACCGCTCTGGAAAAAACTCGCGATCAGTACGGCCCCTACACCGCCGGCCCGTCGGCCCATGTGATGAATGAAGCTCGCCAGCAAAAATTCATCGAAGAAGGAAGTCCAACCATCAACCTGTTCTGGAGTTCGACATCGGAAGATAAGGAAAGGCGTCTCCTGCCGATCAGAATCCCTCTGCGCAAAGGCCTGCTCGGCTATCGAATCGCCTTGATCAGCAAAGACAAACAAGCGCTGATCGACGGCATAAAGACCCTCGACGATCTGAGAAAGGTCAAAGTCGGACAGGGATTTGGCTGGGGCGATGTGGAAGTTTACAAAGACAACGGCATTCCGGTATTCACGGCGCAGTACGACAAAATATTCAACCTTACTGCAAAAGGGCGATTCGATCTCTTCCCGCGAGGCATTGCCGAAGTCGTCTCGGAATATGAGGTCAATTCGCCGTCACTTCCCGATCTGGCCATCGAAAACGGCCTGCTGATCTACTACCCCTGGCCCTACTATTTCTTCTTCAACAAAAACGACAAAGCGCTTGCCGAACGCATCGAAACCGGCCTGAAAATCATGATCAAGGACGGCAGCTTTGACGCCATTTTCTACAAACACAACAAAGCCGCCATCGAACGAGCCAACTTGAAAAACCGCCGCATCATCCGGCTTGAAAACCATCGGCTGCCGAAGGCCACCCCGCTAAACGAAAAACACCTTTGGTTTGACCCAACCCAAAACTGATGTACGGACAGAAACTCTGAGCAGACAGCGGCCATGCCGACATCCCAGGAACGGCCGCCGTCTGTGCCAAGGAGACGCAGATTTGATACCGACTCGTCATTCCGGCAAACACCGAAGTCCACTCAATCCAATAACTGTACAAAGGCGAGAAACGCTCAGCCGTACTGGATATTGACGTTTTCGCTGCTCAACCAGTCGCCGAGCGAGGTCAATAGCTCGTCTTCCAGACGCACCCGGTTATTGTCACCAAGCGTCAGTTCACAGATCGCATCGGCATTGCGGTAGGAGAGGCGCACCGGGCAATTTCCCGGCGTGTAAGGCGCAAGAATGGCGCGCAGACGCTGCGCCGCGGTTCTGGCATTTGGCCCGCTGGCCTGGCCGTTGAGTGAAAGACACAGCTGCCTAGCGAAACGCCCGCGCGCTTCGGCCAATGTCAGCAGACGCTCGGCGACAACGCGAACCTTGCCTTCGCCGGCAAAATCATCGCGCTGCACCTTGCCTTCGATGATCAACACATCGTCTGTCTTGATCTTGTCGCGCTCGGCATCATAAACCTCGTTGAATACCGAGACTTCGAGTTGCGCACTGCCGTCGTCGAGCAGCACAAACGCCATCTTGCCGCGCGAGGTAATCTTGAAACGTACGGCAACCACCAGGCCAGCCAATAACTGCGGCTCCTTGCGCGGTTCCAGTTTATCCAGCGGCTTGCGCGCAAAACGCGAAACTTCGGTCTTGAAACCGCTAAACGGGTGGCCGGAAAAAAAGAACCCGAGCGCCAGTTTTTCCTCGGTCAGCTGCTGCCGCTCGTTCCAGCGCGGTACTTCGCAATACTGCGGCCCGTGCTCCGCACTCGTGGCACTGTCAAATACATCGAACAGGCTGACCTGCATGGCGTTGCGCTCGGCCTGCTCGGCCGCCTCGATGGCGATCCCGACGGAGGCAATCAAGCGTGCGCGGTGATCATCAAGCGTATCGAAGGCACCGGCGCGAATCAACGCTTCGATGGTACGGCGATTGACCATGCGCTTATCGACGCGCTCGCAGAAATCGAACAAGTCCTTGAACGGCCCGCCTTCGCACCGCGCCTTGAGAATCGCCGTGACCGCCTGCTCGCCGGTGCCCTTGACCGCGCCAAGCCCGTAACGAATGGTGCTGCGATCGACCGGCGTGAAACGATACTCGGAGGCATTGACGTCCGGCCCGAGCACGGTAATCTTGTTGGCAATGGCGTCGTCGTAAAAAATCTTGACCGTATCGGTGTTGTCCATGTCGGACGACAGGGTCGCGGCCATGAACGCCGCGCAATGGTGTGCCTTGAGCCAAGCCGTCTGGTACGTCACCACAGCGTAGGCGGCGGTGTGCGACTTGTTGAAGCCGTACTCGGCAAACTTGGTCATCAGGTCGAACAACTGCTCGGCCAGCGCCGGATCGTAGCCCTTCTTGGCCGCCCCCTCGGCAATCGTGGCTCGGTGCATGGCCATTTCGTCGGCCTTTTTCTTGCCCATCGCCCGCCGCAGCATGTCGGCACCGCCCAGCGTGTAGCCACCGATGATCTGCGAAATCTGCATCACCTGTTCCTGATACACGATGACGCCGTAGGTCGGCGACAGACAGGCGGTCAGATCCGGGTGGAAGTAGTCGATCTTCTGCTGCCCTTTTTTACGCAGAATGAAGTCATCGACCATGCCCGAACCGAGCGGACCGGGACGATAGAGCGCGAGAACGGCGATGATGTCTTCAAAGCGGTCGGGCGCCAGCTTTTTCAAGAGCTTCTTCATCCCGTCCGATTCGACCTGGAAGATCGCCGTGGTATTGGCGTCCTTGAGAATCTGGTAGGCCTTCGGATCGTCGAAGCTCAGCGCATCGAGGTCCGGGCGCGTGCCGGTGAGCTTTTCAACGTAATCGACCGCCAGCTTGATAATCGTCAGATTGCGCAAGCCGAGAAAGTCGAATTTGACCAGGCCGACTTTTTCAACGTCGTCCTTGTCGAATTGAGAAACCACCGAGCCGCCATCGGCAGAATACAAGGGGCAAAAATCGGTCAGCTTGCCCGGCGCAATGAGCACGCCACCGGCGTGCATGCCGACATTACGCGTCAGGTCTTCAAGACGGGTCGCCAGATCGAAAAGGTCGCGCACCTCTTCGTCGTTATCGAGCTTGTCCTTGAGTTGCGGCTCGGCTTCGATGGCCTTGGCCAGCGACAAGGGCTTGTTCTGCTCGACCGGAATCAGCTTGGAGAGCTGATCGCAAAAGTTATACGGCAGGTCGAGCACGCGCCCGACGTCGCGAATCACCGCCTTGGACGACATGGTGCCAAACGTGGCAATCTGCGAAACGGCGTCCGCGCCGTATTTCTCGCGGACGTATTCAATCACCCGCCAGCGGTTGTCCTGACAGAAGTCGATGTCGAAGTCCGGCATCGAGATCCGTTCCGGATTCAGAAAGCGTTCGAACAGCAGCGCGTAACGCAAAGGATCAAGATCAGTAATACCCAGCGAATAGGCCACCAGCGAGCCCGCGCCGGAACCCCGCCCGGGGCCGACCGGCACGCCGTTCTTCTTGGCCCAGTTGATGAAGTCGGCCACGATCAGGAAGTAGCCGGGAAACTTCATCCCGACAATCGTATCGGTCTCAACCTTCAAGCGCGCGTCGTAAACCGGCCGTTGCTTGGCGCGCTCCTCGGCATCGGGAAACAGCTGTGTCAGGCGCAGTTCCAGGCCGCGCGCCGCTTCCTGACACAAGAATTCGTCGAGCGTGACCCCATCCGGCGTCGGAAAATCCGGCAGATAGTTCTTGCCGAGCGTAATCAAGAGGTTGCAGCGTTTGGCAATCTCGACCGAGTTTTCAAGCGCTTCCGGCAAATCGGAGAACAGTTCCGCCATTTCCTCCGGCGACTTGAAATACTGCTCCTCGGTATAAAGACGCGGACGGCGCACGTCGCCCAGCATGTAGCCCTCGGCGATGCACACCCGCGCTTCATGCGCCTTGAAGTCGTCACGCTCGAGAAACTGGATCGGATGCGTGGCCACCAGCGGCAAATCCAGATCGGCCGCCAGATCCGCCGTCGCCGCAACCAGCATCTCCTGCTGTGCCTGGCCGCGCGGATGGATGCGCTGTACTTCAAGATAAAACGCATCAGGGAAAACGCCGGCCCAGTACCGTGCCCGGTTCGCCGCCTGTTCGATGTTACCCTGCGCCAAGGCCTCGCCGACATCGCCGTTGGCGGCGCCGGACAAGGCAATCAGCCCATCGGTGCCAACCTCGCGCAACATCTGCCGGGTGATTTCGGCCCGCCCGCGCATGCGCGGCGCCAGATAGGAGCGCGTCAGCAATTCACACAGCTGCAAATAGCCCTGATGCGTGCGGCACAGCAACAGCATCCGGTATGGTCGGTCAGGATCGGCCTTGTTGGTCAGAAACACGTCGCAGCCCAGCACCGGCTTGATGCCCTTGCCGCGTGCCGCCGAATAGAACTTGACCAGCCCGAACAGATTACACAGATCGGTGAGCGCCAGCGCCGGCATGCCGTATTCGATGGCGCGCAACACCGGCGGGCAATCGTGATTCTTGCCGACGTCAAGACGCACCATTCCATCGGAAACGGAGTATTCGCTGTGTAAACGGAGATGGACGAACGAGGCTTGCGGCATCCGGGCATTTTACTCCCTTGCATGGCCATGACGGCATGGCCATCTGCTGAAATCCGGATTTGTAAGCGTTTGTAATGCCGGTCAGCGCAACTGCCAACGCTGCGTTAACTGCGCTATTGCACTTATCCGCGAACAAAGGAAACGACAATGAAAAAGCAATTCGCTATCGCTGCAACGCTTTCTCTTGGCCTGCTTTCGACGACCACCGCCATGGCTGACGACGCAGTTTGGGGAGCCTTGATCGGCGGCGGCGCCGGGGCGGCCATCGGCCACTCGGTCAACGGGCGCAACGGCGCTGTTGTGGGAGGCGCGCTAGGCGCCGCGACCGGTGCAGCCATCGGCTCGCAGTACGACAATCGCCCGCGCACCGAGTACCGCACCGAGTACTATTCCCCCGCCCCGACCTACCACGTACAGCCGGCGCCGGTCTATTCACCGCCCGTGGTTTATTACGCCCAACCACCGGTGCGCGTGGTACGCCCTCCGGTCTATTATGTCGAGCGCGATTACTACTACCATCGCCCCTATCATCACCATCGGCGTCACGGGCACGGAAATCATCACGGCTGGGGACATGATCGCTGGTAAACAGTACTTGAACACCACTTCTCTGGAAGCCACGCCCTATAAGGCTTCCAGGCTTACAAAAGCCAGAATCGCCGCTGGATGCGACTTCCAGCGATGCTTATGAATCAACCCAGTCGATAATCGGTTGCCATTGCGCGAGATCCTTTTCGGCGCGCGCAGGGGACAGATCGAACAGCGTCATACCATTGGCCGCCAGTTGCACGTAGGTCTGCGTGTCGCGCAAATAGCTCAAGATCGGCAAATCGTAGGAAGCCAGAAAACGCTCGAGTTCGCCAGCGGCGCGTGTTCGCACATCGACCCGCATGCCGACAATGGCAACGAAAGTCTGCCCTTTGCGTACCGCTTTCTCGGCCAGCAAGGTTTCAAGAAAATGGCGGGTCGCGAGAATATCGAAGAACGAAGGCTGCACCGGAACAATGACCCGATTGACCAGCCGAAGCATCTTTTCCAGCGTTTTTCCCTGCAACCCGGCCGCACTATCGAGCACCACATGCGAGGTGCCTTTCGGCGGCCTGGCCGGCAAGTCTTTCTCAATTTCCCAATTACTGATTTTCGGCAGATCATGCGCGCGAATTCCCAGCCACTCGCGCGCCGAATGCTGGCGATCGGTATCGCCGAGCATCACCGGATGCCCTTCCCGCGCAAAATACCCCGCGAGATTGGTCGCCAGCGTCGATTTTCCGGAGCCGCCCTTGGGATTGGCGATCAAAAACGACTTCATGATTCTTCCCCTGCCGGCGGGCCGGGCGGCGCGCCGGAATTCAGGCGTGTCAGTTCAACCCGCACCAGATTGATGTGTTCGCGCAAGGTATAGGCCAGATCGCTGAACGAAAGCGGGACACTGCACGAATAGGCTTCTTCCTCGATGCGATCAAGCCGGACGAGATACTCCCCATGCTTGGCCGGGTCGTAGTGGTGCCGCAGCTCGTTCTCCAGAAACTTCAGGTCGCCATAGCTGCGAAAGATCTTGGAACGAATCCGCCAGTTGTAAACCGATGGCGCCAACCTCAGCAAAGGCAGCAACAGAATGATCACCGGCAGTACCAGAACGAACATCCGGTCGACCAGCACCGCCAGCCAGAACGGCAAATAGCGCTGCAGGAAAGGCGGGCCAGACTTGTAATAGCGCGCCGCCTCGTCGGAAAGTTCAAAACTGCGATCCTTGTAAGCAGGGAATTCCCCCGCCTGCTGGAAAAACCCGCTCTTGCCATTGACCTCGGCCATCGCCTGCATCATCAGGCTGATTAGCGCCGGATGCAGATCATCGCGAACCACCACGTTGGCCGTCGTTGCCAGAAGAATCGTGTCGCGCGGCGGCGTATCACGCACCAGATCGACCACCCCACGCGGCAGGACGATCTTGGACATAAACGGGAAGCGCCGCAGATACGCTTCAGCCTGACTGAAACTCATCACCCGCACCCCGGGAGAACGCAACAACACTTGCACCACCGGAGCTTCCGGCGCGGCGACGATAAAGGCGGCGTCGATCTGCCCTTGCTGCAGCGCCTCGGCGGCACTCAGCCCGGCAATCGGCACCAGCTTTTCATCCTTCGGCGACATTTCGTTGGCTTCCAGCAACTGCAGGGCCAGGCCACGAATCCCGCTCCCCTCTTCGCCCACGGCAATGCGCCGACCGCTCAACTGATAAAGCTTATCCAGCCGGTATTCGTTACGGTAGAACACCCAGACCGGCTCGTAAGCCACGCTCCCCAGCGAACGCAAACTGCTCTCGATACGTTCGCCGTCTTCGTCGAACTGAATTTCCTGAATGCCGCCCTGAACGAGCCCGATATCCGCCTCGCCCTGGCTCACCCGATCGAGGTTTTGCGCCGACCCCGCCGAAGTCTGCACTTCCAGCGTAATACCGTTGGCCGCCAGCAACTCGGCATAACGCTTGGCGTAGATGTAATAGGCGCCGGACTCGCCCCCAGTGGTAATCGTCATATGCCGCGGCGGCGCCGGCTCGACAAAGCGGTAAGCCACGGCAAAACCGAGCGCAGTAATCAAAATGATCGGCCAGACTGTTGCCAGCAGATCCCGAATGGAAATTATCTTGGCGTGAAATTTGTTCATTACGGTAAAAGAATCGTCGAACCGGTTGTTCTGCGGGCTTCAAGATCGCCATGCGCGCGGGCCACATCGGCCAGTGCATAGGTCTGGTTCACCTCGATTTTGATCTTGCCCGAACCGACCATCTCGAACAACTCGCCGCCCAAGGCCAGCAGGTCTTCGCGCCGGGCCGTGTAATGCCACAACACCGGCCGCGTGATGTACAGGGAACCCTTTTGCGAGAGCAGCAAAGGCTCGATCGGCGGTACCGGGCCGGAGGCATTACCAAAGCTCACCAACAGCCCGCGCATGCGCAGGCTGTCCAGCGAACCGATAAAGGTATCCTTGCCAACGCCGTCGTACACCACCGCCACGCCCTCACCGCCGGTAATTTCACGCACCCGCTTGGCTACATCTTCCCGGGTATAGAAGATCACATGGTCGCAGCCGTGACGCTTGGCCAGCTCCGCCTTGGCCTCGCTCGACACCGTGCCGATCACCGTGGCACCCAGCGCCTTGGCCCACTGACAGGCGATCAGCCCGACCCCGCCAGCGGCGGCATGAATCAACACCACATCGCCCGGCTGCACGCGATAAGTACTGCGCAGCAGGTAGGCACTGGTCAGCCCCTGCAGCATCATCGCCGCCGCCGTCTGAAAATCGATGCGCTCCGGCAATTTGAGCAAACGGTCAGCCGGCAGGCAGCGCACCTGACTGTAAGCCCCCAAAGGACCACCCGCATAGGCCACGCGATCGCCCGGACGAAACTCGCTCACGCCCTCGCCGACCGCCTCGACCACCCCGGCGCCCTCCAAGCCCAGCCCGGAAGGCAGCGGCATCGGATACAGGCCACCGCGGAAGTAAACGTCGATAAAGTTAAGCCCCACCGCCGCATGGCGCACCCGCGCCTCGCCAGGAGCCGGATCGGCAAGGAGAACATCCTCCCAACGCATCACTTCCGGGCCGCCGGTCTGATGAACTCGAATGGCAAATGGCATATTCTTCTCCTTGAATCGCGCGGTCGTTTCGCCTACGCTGGAATTGCTATTAGCCTAGCGGCTAGCCTCTATTCAGGCAAGCCCGACGGCATCCGTTGCAGGAACAAGCTGGCAGCCCCCCGTTTCGGACAAACGCGATCGGCTAGGTTTTTTGTTCGGCAGGCATCGCAAGAGGAAGGTTTTTCACCGCTTGGAGCGTACAACCATGAAAAAATTGACGATCGCTGCAATTATGACAACCTGCCTTTTGTCTTCTCCGGCCTGGTCTGGCAGTTTTACGGTGGGCGTCGAAGCGCACGACTACTTGCCCATCTTTAACGGGCAGGACTCCGAGTACAGCGGTTATGCCCGGGATTTACTGGACAGTTTTGCCAGCAAATATGGGCACAAATTCACCTATTCCCCGCTGCCGGTAGCGCGGCTATTCAACGAATTCGCCGTGAAAAAGTCGCTCGATCTGAAGTTTCCGGACAATCCGTACTGGGCGAACGACGTAAAAAAGAACGTCAAAGTTGTTTATAGCAAAAGCGCTGTTTCAGTCACCGATGGTTTGCTGGTTTTACCCCAGAACAAGGGCAAAGGAAGCGTTTCAACCATTGTCACCATCCGCGGCTTTACCCCGTATCCGTATCTGGAGCAGATCAACAGCAAGCAAATTTCTTTGCGCGAAGAAAACACCCCCACAGCGGCAATCAACGTCGCGGCGGCGGGGCGTGCTGATGGGGTCTATTTAGGCATGGTCGTTGCCAACCACCTCATGATTGACGTCATCAAAAAACCGGGCATTCTGGTTTTTGACGACAAACTACCCAACATGAAGAGCGAATACTCCTTGTCGTCAATCAACCATCCTGAACTGATCAAGCAATTTGACGAGTACCTCGTCAAGGAAAAAGACACCGTCGCCAAGCTTAAAGCGAAGTATCAAATCGTGGAGTAAGCGCGTCGTGGGGGGCTCAAGCCTCTAGCAGAAGGCGGCTTGGGCTGGGTAGCAAAACTGTTTCTGCCCCCAATGCCATTATGAAAATTGGGCAATCGCCTCATCGTGGGAGAGGATCGTGCTCATACTGCCTCCCCGCGAAACAGCAAAGTGTGCTGGCACACGTCGTTCTTCGATGCCATGCAAAAGGCTCCGTGTGCGTCAAACGCCTCCTTGATGCACTTGAGCGTATTGGCATCTGGCAGCCCCTTGTATGAGCCACCACCGCTGAACTTCTCGATGTCGCGCGTCATTTCCCAGTGCTCGTGAGAACCCTCTGATAAAAGCGTGCAACTAAGCTGTCTTGTTGTGAAGCTGTAACGATCATCACCATCGAGAAAGCTCCAATACTCTTGGTCGTGATCATCGATTTCGTGCCCTTTGCCAGTGCGCTTCAACACTCGGTCGTTCTCGCGATCCACCGTCCAAGCATCGGTTTTGTAATGCCCAGTACGTAATACTTCGCGTGCCTTCCTAAAAAACTCTGAAGTCTCCTGTTCCAGTGGCGGGACGTATTCGTTCTTAAAAGCCATGGCGATGCTCCTGAATTTCAATCTCTGTAACAATAGGGGACAAACTGCGGTTTTGCCGAGAATCAACGGCGCCAAAGTTCATTGATTCTCTAACCCATTTGCATCCTATCGCAGCCCCACAACGCCCATCAATGAAACACTGCAGGCGGCATGGCACGTGTAGCAATGAAGCCTCGCCGGCTTGTCGGGCATCGCCATCAAAGCCAGAAAAGACGGCGGTCTTCGTAAGCGCATGCCGGTAAAGCGCTATTCATGCGGCCTTCAGGCCACCCGCAAAACGCAGGTTATCGATACCTTGATCGCCCTATCAAACCGGCGTCAGCTTGGCGTATTCCAGCGCCAGCCATTTCATGCCGTGCGCGCCAAAATTGACCTGCACGCGGGCTTCCGAGCCACGCCCTTCGGCGGAAACAATCACGCCCAGCCCGAACTTGGCGTGCTCGACGCTCTGCCCGATACGCAACCCTTTGAGCTCATTCGCCGGAGACTGGCCGAACGATGCGGCCGCTGCCGCAGGCCTTGAGGCTTGTGACGTACTGTAAGCCGGCGCACGATTGACGCGGCGCAGCAACTCTTCGGGCAACTCTTCAAGGAAGGATGAAGGCAGGCAATAACGCG
>CAZZDF010000007.1:0-17435 GCA_964652915.1 uncultured Propionivibrio sp.
AGGCCCTTGCCCAACAAGCCGGCCTGCTCGGACTATCCGCCGACCAGTTCAACCGCGCCCAGATGCAGGCACTGGCCTTCGCCGACACGATGGAACTGTAACGAGCGCCACCAAAAACAAAAAGACCCGGCGCGACCGGGTCTTTTTTGGGTGACATCGTCGATCAACCGGCGATTACGCCTTCCACCGCTTCAGCCACTTTGGCGGCCGTGATGCCGAGATACTCAAACACCTGCGCAGCGGGACCACATTCGCCAAAGCGATCGATCCCGACCACCGCGCCTTCCAGCCCGACGTATTTGCGCCAGTAATCGGAAACACCAGCCTCGACGGCGACGCGCGGCACGCCACGCGGCAACACGGCATCGCGATAAGCTTTGTCCTGCTGGTCGAAAAGGAAGTTCGACGGCATCGAGACCACCCGCACGGCCACGCCCTTTTCCGCCAAGGCTTTCTGCGCCTCAACGGCCAAACTCACCTCGGAACCGGTGGCAATAATCACCGCCTTGGGCGCACCCACACAATCCTTGAGCACATAACCACCCTGATGAATCGCCTTCAATTGCTCGGCATCACGCGCCTGATGCGGCAGATTCTGACGCGACAGGATCAGCGCTGTTGGCGTTGCGCGGTGCTCGATCGCCGTCTGCCAGGCGACAAAGGCTTCGACGCTGTCGCACGGACGCCAGACGTCAAGATTCGGCACCATGCGCAAGGTTGCCGTCTGCTCGACCGGCTGGTGCGTCGGGCCATCCTCTCCGACGCCGATCGAGTCATGCGTAAACACATAAATTGGATTGATCTGCATCAACGCCGCCATACGGATCGCATTGCGCGCATATTCCGAGAACATCAGGAAAGTGCCGCCATAGGGACGGAAACCGCCGTGCAAAGCGAGGCCGTTCATAATCGCCGCCATGCCGAATTCACGCACGCCGTAATGAATGTAATTCCCCCCCTCGGCCATCGCTTCCGGACGCACACTACGGCAGCCCTTCCACATGGTCAGATTGGACGGAGCAAGGTCGGCCGAGCCACCGACAAACTCGGGCATGACCGGCGCCAAGGCCTGAATCGCATTTTGCGACGATTTGCGCGTCGCGATCGCTTCGGCCTTGTCGACAATAGCCTGCAGCGAGGCCTGCGCGCTTGCAGCAAATTCGGCATGCAGCTCACCCTTGCTGCGGCGAACAAACTCAGTCGCCAAAGCTGGATAAGCCGCGCGATACGCCGCGAACAGCGCATTCCACTCATCCTGCCGCTTGGCGCCTGCGGATTGGGCGTTCCATGCCGCGCGCACGTCTTCGGCCACCTCAAAGGCCTCGCCGGTAATGCCCAGCGCCACGCGCGTTGCCGCCACTTCATCCTTGCCCAGCGGTGAACCATGCACATCGTGACCACCGGCCTTGTTAGGCGAACCCTTGCCGATGATCGTCTTGCAACAGATCAGCGTCGGCTTGGCGTTCTGCAACTTGGCCGCACGAATGGCCGCGTCGACGGCATCGACATCGTGCCCATCGACCCCGCGAATCACGTTCCAGCCATAAGCTTCAAAGCGCTTCGGCGTATCGTCGGCAAACCAGCCGACCACATCGCCGTCAATCGAAATACCGTTGTCGTCATAGAAGGCGATCAACTTGGACAGCTTCCAGATCCCGGCCAGCGAACACACTTCGTGCGAAATGCCTTCCATCATGCAGCCATCGCCCATGAAGGTGTAGGTGTAGTGATCAACGATCGGAAAACCTTCGCGGTTGAACTCGGCAGCCAACAGTTGTTCCGCCAGCGCAAAACCCACAGCGTTGCTGATGCCCTGGCCGAGCGGCCCGGTGGTCGTTTCAACGCCCGGCGTGTGACCATATTCCGGGTGACCCGGGGTCTTGCTACCTAACTGACGAAACTTCTTCAGCTGATCGAGCGGCAGATCGTAGCCGGTCAGGTTCAGCAAAGCATAAAGCAACATCGAACCGTGGCCGTTGGAAAGGACAAAGCGGTCGCGGTTAATCCACTTCGGATCAGCCGGATTGTGCTTGAGATGACGGTTCCACAAGGCCACTGCCATTTCGGCCATTCCCATCGGCGCGCCCGGGTGGCCGGAATTGGCCGCTTGCACACCATCCATGGCCAGCACGCGGATCGCGTTGGCTAACGAAACCTGAGAAACCATTATCTTGCTCCCTGATGAGTAAATGACAGGACAATTAGCGCGCTTTTTTTGCCGAAACCGACGCAAGTCCTTAACCCGCGCATTTTATCTTGGAAGCCCCCCGGTGTCAGTACAAAGCGACACCGCAACGGCATCCAAACTGGGCGGATAGAGCCATACCCAAACACGGAACGCGGGGACAGACGAAAAAGCACTAATAATGGCCCGACCGGAGAGATTCGAACTCCCTACCCCTTGGTTCGAAGCCAAGTGCTCTATCCAGATGAGCTACGGTCGGTTGGGGCTGATAAACCCGCCAGCGCTTTTTGTGTCGCAGGGGTAGCCCGCAAGTTAACGCTTGGCTTTTGGCGAAAGCAGCACAGACTCGATTCCCAGCGCGTTAAGCTTCGCCCGGGCGGCATCGGCCTCTTCCTTATTCTTGAAAGGCCCTACTTCGACTCGCGCTTCGATAAACGCGGGAATTCCCTCCTGCGTCAGCCGGGCATGCAGTTCCTCTGCTCTTCGCGGGTCGGAAAAAACGCCAACCTGCAAGGCATAGCCTGAAAACAGCCGCGACGGCGTTACCGGCGGAGCCACCGCCACCGGAGGCTCCGAAGACTCAACGACGGCTCGGGTTTGTTTTTCGGGTTCTGTGGCTTTGTTTGCCACCGCCGGCCTTGAAGACTCTGCTTGCTTGACAGGTTCAGGCCCCTTACTGGCTTCAACCGGTTTCGCCGTTTCAAGTGGTCTTGCCGGCTTGACCACTTTAACCGGCTCGGGACCAAGAGCTGGCTGTGCTGTTCCGCTCACAGGATTGCCCACCGGAGTCTTGGCATTGGGAATAACTGGCTGGTTCATCACTTCTGGGGGAGGGGGCAAGCCCAGCCCGGCACCCGACTTATCGGCCGGAGGTCCAGTAAACTCGGGTTCGGCGACCACCTTGTTCTCCTTGGGCGCCTCAACGGTCGGCGCAGCCGGAGTCACGGGTTGCGTCTGCACTTTTTTAGCCACCGGAACCGGCTCGGAAAACTGCGGCGCAGGGGGTACGTCCGACTCATTCGGCGCACTGAGTCGATCAAACACCGCCAAACCTCCGAGCAACCCGACAATCATCAGGCCGGCAATCCCCATGCGTTTGGCCAATTTACGCTTGATATCGGAAAGATCGCCGTCGACTTCGGTGTTCGCTGTCTGGCTGCTTGCCATGTTCTCTCCCTACCCGTTAAGTAGCATCGACATTGCTATCGCGAAATTATTGCAAATCCCTGTTGCGTACCAATGAGACCACCAGTTCCGCCTCGGCACGCGAAATGCCGCAGTATTGGGAAATCGTTGCGGCGTCGTGTCCCTGCATGGCCATCTGCATGGCATCGCTGTAAAGCGGCGAAACATTCTGCGTCACCTGCACCTGCTTGAGTTCCCGCCGCTGCTCCTCGCGCAAAACAAGCACTTCCGCGCGCAAGCCGCCTACTTCCTTGCGCAATTGCAACACCTCGCGCTCCAGATCCTCGATTCGACGCTGCCCCGGAATCTCCGGCGGCGGTTCATTCCACGGGAAAGCGGCTTCCGACGGTGCAGCCAACGGTTCCGGCGTGCCAGCACCAGCCCCGGCAGAATGAGCGGCAGACTCAGGCTCCTGCACCGCGGCATAGGCAGCTACGGCTGTCTGCGCGACAAAAGGCTCCACCGTGTTGAGCGCGGGCTTGCTGCGATTTTTAAGACGACGAATGCGTAAAAAGGCGACAAGCACATAGAGCGCCAATAGCGCAATCAGCGCAATCAGCGCCCAGCGCCAGTTCAAGTTTGCCAGCACCTCAAAGTTCATTCGTCGCCTGCCGCAAAGTATCTGGCCGGTATTATGCCAGACACTCCTGCAGGCTTCGCACCTACAGCAAAATCGCTACCCGATCGCCGGGAATACAAATCCCAAGGGGAGACCTCTACGTCGGGTGGAGGTACTTTCTTGTCACCTTGTCCCACTCGCCGTTTTTCTTGAGTTTTACGATCGAAGCGTTGATTTTTTTGATCAAACCTGGAGCAAGCATCTTTGAATACACCACATAGTGATCGTAGCCCTTCATGTTCAAATCAATCACCCGTACGCTGTTCTTGTATTTGCTTTTCTTGAGCTTGTACAGGGTCGACAAGTCCTGATAAACAAAAAGCCGCCCTCGCTTCGCCTGCAACTTGCCGATCCCGGCCTCAACATCCTTCGCCCCATCATCGACATTCAACTTCAGGCTCTTCAGGTAATCTGCCGACGCCGCGCCAAATATCGTCAAAACGATATTCTTATTGCCCAGAGCCACGATGTCATCAATGCTTTGAACGTTGATGTCGTCGTCCTTGTTCACCAGCCCGATATATCTCACCTCATACATCGGTTCTCCGAAAACAAGCCATTTTTCGCGTTCGGCGTCTTTTTTCAATCCGAACAACACATCCACTTCACCTTGTTCCAGAGACCGCAAATAGCGCTTCTTCGGCACGAAATCGTTTTTCGCACTGAACTTGATACCCGTATCCCTGGAAATCAAGTCCATCAACTCGATGCACAAACCACCAAATTCACCGTTGCCATGCTTGATGAATTTTGGCTCCACATCTTCATAAGCGGTTTTCACAACGATTTCTTCGGCAGACCAGCTAACGCCGACCATAAGCAGCAACACAAATCCGGCGATGACCTTTTTCATTCTTTCCTTAGCCTCTTGTTTTTCTTGCATGAGCACTCTATCAGAGAGCTCCGCCAACCGCCCTTAGGGAATGGCTTCGAACAGGCCCGCCGCCCCCATCCCCGTGCCGATGCACATGGTCACCATGCCATAACGCTGCTTCGTGCGCTGCAGCCCATGCAGCAAGGTCGTCGTGCGAATCGCTCCGGTGGCTCCGAGCGGATGCCCCAGCGCAATAGCGCCACCTAGCGGGTTCACTTTCGCCGGATCAAGCGCCAGTGTGCGCATAACGGCAAGCGACTGCGCGGCAAAGGCTTCGTTAAGCTCGATCCAGCCCACATCCTGCTGGCTGACGCCGGTTTGCTTGAGCACCCGCGGTATCGCTTCGACCGGGCCGATGCCCATAATTTCCGGCGCCACACCGACCACCGAATAACCGACAAAGCGTGCCAAAGGCTTGAGATCGAACTGCCGAAGCATCTTTTCGGAAACCAGCAACAACGCCGCCGCCCCGTCGGACATCTGCGAGCTGCTTGCCGCTGTAACCGAACCACGCGCGGCAAATACCGGCTTGAGCTTGGCCAAGCGTTCCAAAGTACTGTCCGGACGCGGGCCTTCGTCAGTATCGGCAAGGTACTCCTTAACCATCACCTCACCGCTTTTCAAGTCCGGCAACCGCTGCCTGACGAGATACGGTGAAATCTCAGCCTTAAAGTACCCGGCCTTGATCGCCGCACACGCTTTTTGATGCGAAGCCAAGGCAAAAGCATCCTGATCCTCACGCGAAATTGCCCAGCGCTCGGCGAGCTTTTCTGCGGTCAATCCCATGCCGAAAGCAATCGCCAGGTTCTCATCGCGCTCGAAAACCGCAGGATTCATTGCAATCTTGTTGCCCATCATCTGGCTCATCAGCGACATGCTCTCGGTGCCTCCGGCGATCATCACTTCCGCTTCGCCAAGCCGTATTCGCTCGGCCGCATTGGCGATGGCCTGCAAGCCAGAAGAACACAAACGATTAAGCGTGTAACCCGGCACCGTATTCGGGACCCCGGCCAGCAGCAGGGCAATGCGCGCCACGTTCATCCCCTGTTCGGCTTCCGGCATGGCACAGCCGACGATCACGTCGTCAACCAAAGCCGGATCAAGCCCCGGCGCCTGCGCCATGACCGACTTGATGGCATGCGCCATCATATCGTCCGGCCGCACATGGCCGAACATCCCCTTCCGCTTGCCCACCGGCAGACGCGTGGCAGCAATGATGTAGGCATCCTGAATCTGCTTGCTCATCTCGCCCTCCGATCGTTCAGTTGCGCAAGGGTTTGCCGGTTTCCAGCGTGTACTCGATACGCTGCAAGGTTTTTTCGGTCTTCAACAGATCGAGGAAAAGCCGGCGTTCGACTGTCAGCAGCCAGTCCTCGTCCACCAGCGAACCGCTTTCGACCTCGCCGCCGCAAAGGGCGATTGCCGCCGATTTGGCGACCCGATAGTCATGTGCGGAAATCATCCCACCTTCCTGCATATTGACCAGCAGCATCTCGCAATTGGCAATGCCGCCGCGCCCAGCTACCTTGATGTTGCGCGGCGGCAGCTTCGGGTAATAGCCGGCCTCAACCATGCTGCGCGCCTCATGTAACGCCACGTGCAGCAGTTCATGGGCATTGAATACGACCTTTTCAAAATCGAGCACAAAGCCCATTTCCTTGGCCTGCGCACCGCTTTTTGACACATTGGCCATGGCGATGTTGGCAAAGGCCGGCTGAATGAACTCGAATGGATCGTTGCTCGCCGTTTTGGCCGCCTGCTGCCAGGCGCGAATGGCGAATTCCTTGCAGCCACCACCGGCCGGAATCAGCCCGACACCGGCCTCGACCAAACCAATGTAACTCTCCAACGCCACCACACGCCGCGCCGCATGCATCACCAGCTCGCAGCCACCGCCCAGCGCCATGCCCTGCACAGCGACCACCACCGGCACCTTGGCATATTTCAAACACATCGCCGCTTTCTGAAACTCGGCGATGAAGCGTTCGAGTTGGTCGAAGTGACCCGCCTTGATGCTCTCCACCACTTCCTTGAGGTTGGCACCATAGGCAAACGGTGCTTCGTGCCAGAAGACCACGCCTTTGAAATCGCCTTCGGCCTGCGCGATGGCTTCCTGCACACCAAGAATCACCTCGCTTCCAAGCGTGTGCTTCTTAGTTTTTACGCTGAGAATGGCAATCTCACGGTCGATCTTTGGCAACGTCCATAGGCGAACGCCTTCGTTCTCCCAAACCGTATTTCCACTTTCGGCTTTTTCGCCGGGCAGGAGTTCGGGGAAAATCTGGCGCTGGTAAACAGGAAGCTGGGAACGTGGCCGGAGCAAGCTCGCGCTCGCTGAAAACGACCCACCCTCGCCGTGCACCCCGTCTCTGGAGAAAACCCAGGCTGGAAGCGGTGCTCCACTCATCGCTTTACCGGCGACAATGTCCGCCTGTACGGCTTCGACAATCGCCTTCCAGCCGGCATTCTGCCAGGTCTCAAACGGTCCTTGCGCCCAGCCAAAGCCCCAGCGCATGGCAAGATCCAGGTCGCGCGCATTGTCAGCGATGGCTGCCAGATGGAAAGCGACATAGTGGAAAAGGTCGCGAAAGATCGCCCATAGAAACTGCGCTTGCTGATGCTCACAGGCACGCAGTTGTGCAAACCGCTCTACCAAATCTTTGTTCTTGAGAATCGCCAGCACTTCGGGCGCAATCTCGCCGGCGGCCTGGCGATAATCCTGCCTCGCCAAATCAAGCACCTTGATCGTCTGACCGTCTTTTTTATAGATACCACAGCGCGTTTTCTGCCCTAATGCCCCTTGCTCGATCAAGGCGGACAGCCACGGCGGCAAAACGTAGTAGGCATGCCACGGATCATCGGCCAAATTGTCCTGCATCGTCCTGATCACATGCGCCAAGGTATCCAGACCAACCACGTCGGCGGTGCGATAAGTCGCGCTCTTCGGACGACCGATGATCGGTCCGGTCAACGCGTCGACCACATCGAAACCCAAGCCAAACTGCGGTGTATGATGCATGACCGCCAGCATCGAAAAAACGCCCACCCGGTTGGCGACGAAATTCGACGTATCGAGCGCCCGAACAACGCCCTTGCCGAGCCGAGAAACAAGCCAGGATTCAAGATCGTCGAGCAGTTCCGGTGCGGTCGTTTGGGTGGCGATCAATTCGACCAGAGGCATGTAGCGCGGCGGATTGAAAAAATGAATGCCGCAAAAGCGGGTACGCAATCCTTCCGGCAAACCCTCCGCCAAGCGATTGATTGACAGCCCCGATGTATTCGACGCAATAATCGCCTCAGGCGCAATAAAGGGCCCGATCTTGCGATACAGATCACTCTTCCACGCCATTTTTTCTGCAATGGCTTCGATAATCAGATCGCAACCCTTGAGGAGATCAAGATGCTGCCCGTAATTGGCGACATCGATATAGGCAACCCGATCCTTGGTGGCCAAGGGCGATGGCTCCAGCTTCTTTAGCCCCTCAAGCGCGTTGTTGACGATCGCATCCGGATCATCGTCATTGCCCGGCAAGTCAAACAAAACGACCGACACCTCGGCATTGGCCAGATGCGCTGCAATCTGCGCCCCCATCACCCCCGCGCCGAGCACAGCAACCTTGCGTACGATGAAATTACCCACGATGCGCTCCTTGAACTAACCGCCAAGACAGCAAATCAAACAATCGTTTGGATTATAGGGAGCACAATGCCAACGTCAAGGACATGGCAAAGGACAAAGCAAAACATCGGCGCAAAAAAAACGCCCCGAAGCTCGGAGCGTTTTTTGGGGAAACCAACCCGATCAGAAAGACATCGAGTACTGGGCGCCAAGCAGCCAGATGCTGCTATCGTTATATTCGCCGGTGACCACACCACGGGCCGACGCACCAAAGCCTGTCGTTTGATCATTATTAATCTTGCTATCCCGCACATAAATATACGTCACGCCAAGATCAAGCCGGCTCGTCTTGTCCGGCGTCCATTGGGTTCCAAAGGAAAACCAAACGCGGTCATTATCTGGGAGAGAAACAAGGCGATAAGCGGCGTTAGGAACAGGTGTCTGATCATAGGCCACACCAAATTTCAGTTTCCAAGCATCGTTATATTGATAGTTCGCGCCCAAAGCGACTCGCCACGTATCATCAAACTTGGTATCCAAGGTCTGCGCAACCTGCCCGGAAAGAGCGCCGGAAGAACGCATGATGTCGACCTTTGGAATTGAACTCCAGCCGGTCCAGGAAACATCGCCAAGCATTTCCCATTTGTCGCTGAGCTTTTGGCTAACACTCATGATAAACATATCGGGAAGGGTCAGTTTGGCTTTCAAATCTGAAGCGCGCCCTGCAGCGATCAAACCCGCTGCCGTAGCCGTACCCAGCCCGGTGCCATCGTCTGACAGTTTTACATCACCGTCGGTGTTGTACTTAATCTCGGAACGGTAAGACAAACCGACCTTGGTCGAAGGAGAAAGGGTAAACAAGGCACCAAGGTTCCAACCCCACGCACTGTCCTCCAAATGCATCTCGGAATCGACATGCGAGAGTCCGTTCGTTGCAATTCCAGCCTTACGGTTGTAGTCAGCCTTCAGCTGTTGCCAGCTCAAACCGGCGCCCAATGACACCTTGTCATTTACGCGATAAGCAATTGAAGGATTGATGTTGTACGTCTTGATATCGAATTTTGTCGATTGAGCAGCCCCCAACCAACGATCGTCGTATTCCGTCTTCAGTCCAAAAGGCGCGCCAAAACCAATACCAACGTACAAGTCTTTGTTGATCGCCCACGACAGATAACCGTTAGGGATGAACGCCCAACCTCCGGCATCGCCACCGTCGCCCGTCCCCGCGAGAAAGCCGACGCTCGAACCTTTATTATCAAAGGTAAAGCTCGGATCAACTGCAGAAAGACCCACCGAGAACTCGCGCGCCTGCAGCTGCGTCATGCCGGCAGGGTTGAAGAAAATAGTGCTGGCGTTATCGGCTACGGCGGCTGAACCGGCATAGGCGTTGCCAATCCCGCTGGCGTTTTGCTCCATCAGCTGGAAGCCCGATGCGCTTGCTGCGCCTGAAAAAGCAACCAGCATCAGCGCCGGAATCAGCTTTAAAGAAACACCTTTTGCCATACACCCTCCGTTGAAATTCTTAGTGGCGACGGGCGCAAAATGCCCGCCATATTCTTCCAATGGTGGGATTCTAAAGCCTCTTGTTAGCAAAACGCCTTTATTGTTCGGCAGCTGGCAACGGACGCTTTAGCCCCTGTTGGTTTATTGCAACATAGGTCAACGTCGCTTCAGTCACTTTCACGACCTCTGGTTTCGCAGGATTTCGCTCGGCGAACACCTCAACCATCACGTTGACCGAAGTCCGCCCCACTTCGATCACCTCGGCGAAAAAGCTGACGACATCGCCCACCGAAACCGGATGCTTGAACACAAAGGAATTGACCGCGACAGTCACCACCCGCCCGCGCGCTCGGCGCATGGCCGCGGTCGCACCGGCAATATCCACCTGTGACATGATCCAGCCGCCAAAAACATCGCCGTGTTGATTGACATCCGCCGGCATCGGCATGACCCGTAACGCAGGCTGCTTTTCCGGCATTTTCTCCGGCATTTTCTCCGGCATTTTTACCAGCAAGTCATCCATCATCGATCCTTATCTTGTTTTCAGGTAATTGAGCGGCCCGCCGGAAAATGGCGCAAAGCCGGTGCCAAAGATTACGCCGGCATCGGCCAGATCGGCATCGGCAACCACCCCGGCATCGACCAGTTGCTGCGTCCGTTCCAACAACGGCGCAATCAGCCGCTCGGCCAGCCCGGAAGGCGCGGTCGCCGAAGCCGCTTTCTGCGGCTTTTCCTGACGGTACGCATAGAAGCCCCGACCTGCCTTCTTCCCGAGATAGCCGGCATTGAAGCGCTCAACCAGGCATTGGGGTGGCTCAGCCGCAGCACCGGCCAAGCCCTTGCCAGCCGCCATCGCCACATCAAGCCCGACCATATCAACCAGCTCAATCGGCCCCATCGGCATGCCAAAGGCTAGCATCACTTCGTCGACAGTTTCCGGAGACACGCCTTCATCGACCGCGCGCATCGCTTCGAGCATGTAAGGGCCGAGCACAGCATTGACCAAGAATCCCGGCGCGCTCTTGACCGGCAGGGGCAAGCGATCGATCTGCCTCACAAAGGCGGCGGCGCGCTGCGCCATTACCGGATCGCCGCCTTCCGCCGCAACCACCTCAACGAGCGGCATTTTGGCGACCGGATTGAAGAAGTGAATTCCGACCAGTCGCGCCGGATTGGCCAGAACAACACGCAGATCTTCAAGCCTGAGACTTGAGGTATTGCTCGCCAGTACGGCCTCCGGCTTCATCACCCTTTCCAACTTGCTGAGCAGCGCCTGCTTGGCTTCGAGGTTCTCGTAAATTGCCTCGATCACCACATCGGCCTGCGCCGCTCCATGCCCTTCGGGGTCGGGAATCAGGCGATCCATCACATCGCGCAACTGCAGTTTGTCGCGCAGACGTTTGCCGTAAGCCGCATAGGCACGCTGCAAGGCCGGCGTAATGCGCTCCATGCCCTGATCCTGCAGACTCACCCGCATGCCGCGCAAGGCGCACCAGGCGGCGATGTCGCCACCCATCGCCCCGGCGCCAACGACGTGAACCCGTTTGGCCTGAAAACCACCGCCGCTCCTGCCGAAACTCTTGAGCCGCTCCTGCAGAAAGAACACCCGCACCAGATTACGCGCCGTGGACGAGCCGACAATGCTTTCGATCACGCCGGGCGCAGCCATTGCGTTACCGTTGTGTTTTGCCCACAGGTCGATAATCGCGTAAGGCGCAGGATAGTGCTCCGGCCGCGCCCGCTTGGCCACCTGCTTGCGCGCACCGCTGGCCACCAACCCTTTGAGCAGCCCGTTCAGCAGGCGTTGCAAGATCGGCAAGGAACGACGCGGCGCGTTCGAAAGCACCAGTTTTTTTGCCGCAGCGTCCATGACGCGTGGCGGCACGCACTCGTCGGCCAGCCCCAGACGCCGGGCCCGCTGCGCGTCGACGGTTTTGCCGGTGAGCATCATGTCCAGCGCAGCCTGTGGACCGATGCGCTGCGGCAGGCGCAACATCCCGCCCCAGCCGGGGAAGATCCCGAGCATTACCTCCGGCAGACCCAGCTTCGTTCCCGCCTCATCCACAACCAGCAGGTAACGACAAGCCAAGGCCAACTCCAGCCCGCCGCCCAGACAATGGCCGCGTACCAAGGCCAGCGTCGGGTAGGGCAACGCGGCCAAGCGGTTGAACAAATCCCAGCCTCGCCGCACCAAGCCGATCGCCTGCTCCGACGTTTCGAGCTTTTCGAACTCCTGAATATCCGCGCCGGCAATGAAACCCGCCGCTTTACCGGAGCGGAAGATCAAGCCTTTCGGCGGCTTGTTCTCCAGCACATCGAGAATCCGACCAAGCTCGCCCATCACTTCAGCAGACAGCGAATTGGCCGACTCTCCGGCCTTGTCCAAAGTCGCCCAGACAATGCCCTCGGCATCGAAATCAAGTTGCCAGTGCTCAAAGCTCATTGCATTCATTCTTGAGAAATCCTTGTTGTCGATACGCTCATGGTGTGTTTACGGGCTATACCGCCTCGACCAGCATGGCCCCGCCCAAACCGCCACCAATACAGATTGCCGCAACACCCCGTTTACCCTGCCGGGCACGCAACACGTGCAGCAGATGCAGGACAATTCGCGCACCGGATGCGCCAACCGGATGCCCCAGCGCTATCGCCCCACCATCCACATTGAGTTTGTCGATCGGCAAATTTCCCAGCGCCGAAGACAGACCCAATTCGTCCCGACAATAATCGCCCGAAGCCCACGCTGCGAGGCATCCCAACACCTGCGCGGCGAAGGCTTCGTTGATTTCCCACACGTCGATGGCCTCCAATCCCCAGCCGTGACGCTGCAAGATTGGCGTTGCCGCATGCACCGGGCCAAGCCCCATCTGCGCCGGATCAAGCCCCGCCCACTGGGTATCGGTAATCTTCCCGAGCGGCTGCAGCTGCCATTTTTCGACGGCAGCCTCCGAGGCCAGAATCAGCCATGCCGCGCCGTCGGTAATCTGCGAGCTGTTTCCCGGCGTGATACGGCCGTATTTCTTGTCAAAATAGGGCTTGAGCTTGGTCAATCCTGACAGGCTGGAATCTGCTCGCACGCCGTCATCCTCGCCATACACCTTGCCCTGCGCATCGACAAGCGGAATGATCTCGCCGTAATGCCCGGCGGCTCTCCCCTGCACAACGCGCAAATGACTTTGCACAGCAAACTCGTCCATCTGTTGACGGGTTATTCCAAACTGCCAAGCCAGGTTTTCTGCCGTTTGCCCCATCGACAAACCGACCATCGGATCAGTCAGCCCTTTGAGAATGCCAACCACCGGTGAAAGCGCCGCCGCCGGCTTGAGCCGGGCAAAGGCGGCAATTTTCTCGCCCAGCGATCTCGCTTGCATCATGCCGGCAAACCACTGCACCATCGTCTTGTTGTAGAACAGCGGCGCATGCGAAAGGGCATCAGTACCGCCGGCCAGCACCAGTTCCGCACGCCCCGAATGGATGTTGGCAATGGCCGAATCAATGGCCTGCATGCCACTGGCGCAATTACGCATGACCGTCCAGGCCGGCACCTTGTGGCCGCAGCCCATGCGCAAGGCGGCCACACGACCGATATTCACCTCATCCGGCGACGGGCTGGCGCAGCCAAGAATCACCTCGTCGAGTTCTTCCGGCAGGAAAGGCTGACGCAGCAGCAAGGTGCGCCCGGCCTGAACCGCCAGATCGCTCGCCGAAAACGGCCCCGGCGCATTGCGCGCTTTCAAAAAGGGCGTTCTTGCGCCATCGACGACATAAACGGGTTGAAATGCCATGGAACATCCTTTGCAAAGGTGGGTAGCAAGCGTGCTCTATCGCGCCTCGCCGGTACTCGTAGCACTGGGCCGGCAGAATCCGAAATCGAAGGGGAAATCGTCAACGTGAATGACGATGTCGCGCAAATGATTGCGGCGCTTTAGCAAGGCGTACTCATCACCAGAGATCACTCCGCGCGAACACGCCGCGTGCGCGATATCACGGACATTGGCCTGCGGATCGTTGGCAAAAACGCCTTCCTTTTCGGCTGCTCGAATCTTCGCATCGATGGGTTCGGCGTCGATCGTAACCTGCAGCGCCAGCTCGATCGCTCCGACCGGTTCGTTTTCGGCCATCGGCAGATAACACGCCGCCGTCAGACGATCCCGCGCCGCCGACGGGGTAATCAGCAAACGGGCGACCTGATGCCCGATCCGATCCGACGGGACATCGTATGGGTGCCCCAGCGGAAAAATAATGCGCCGAAGCAACTTGCCAAGCAGTTTTCTCGGAAAGTTGGCCAGAAACCCGTCGAAAGCCATCTGAGCCTTATACATCGCATCCCAAATCGCCCAATGCATCAGCGGCGCATCGTCCATCTGACGCCGCTCGGACTCATAACGTTTCAGGGTTGCCGAGCACAGGAACATCATCGACAGAATATCGCCCAGGCGCGCCGAGAGTTTTTCTTTGCGCTTGAGCCCTCCGCCCATCACCAGCATTGCCACGTCCGCCAGAAACGCAAAGCCTGCGGAAAAACGCGTCAGTTGTTGATAATAGCGTCGCGTTTCCGGAGCAACGGTATCGGGGACTCTCACAAAATGCGACCCGGTAAGCCCTATGCACAAGGCACGAAATCCGTGGCGGATCGTATAAAAAACGTGCCCGAACAAGGCAGCGTCAAAGTCCTTAAGCCCCTGCTCCGCATCCGGATTATGCGCAGCGTGCATTTCGCGCAGCACGTAGGGATGACAACGGATCGCCCCCTGCCCGAACAGAATCAGGCTGCGGGTCAGAATATTGGCGCCTTCTACGGTGATCCCGACGGGAATCTGCTGATAAGCGCGCCCCAGGAAGTTGGATGGCCCGAGACAAATCCCCTTGCCTCCGATGACGTCCATGCCATCGTTAACCACTTTTCGCGCCAACTCGGTGACGTGGTACTTGGCGATTGCCGACGCCACCGAGGGCTTTGCCCCCAAATCGACGGCCCCGGCAGTCATTCTGCGCACGGCGTCCATCATGTAGGTATAGGCGCCAATCCGGGTCAACGGCTCTTCGACGCCTTCAAAACGGCCAACTGCCATCTTGAACTGGTTACGTATCCGGGCATAACCGCCAACAGCGCGCGCGGTCAACTGCGCCATCCCGGTATTGGCCGAGGGCAGTGAAATCGAACGGCCAGCGGCCAGGCATTCCATCAACATCCGCCACCCCTTGCCGGCCATCTCCTTGCCCCCAATGATGTAATCGAGCGGCATGAAGACATCCTTACCACGCGTCGGACCGTTGAGGAACATCGCGTTGAGGGGGAAATGACGCCGGCCAAGTTCAACACCCGGGGTGGTATTCGGCACCAACGCGCAAGTGATCCCCAGATCAACTTTATTGCCGAGCAGTTGGTCTGGATCATAGAGCCGGAAGGCAAGGCCGAGAATCGTGCAAACCGGTCCCAGGGTGATGTAACGCTTATCCCAGGTGACACGCATGCCGAGTACTTCCTCTCCCTGCCACATACCCTTGCACACGATCGCGTAGTCGGGGATAGATGCGGCGTCCGAGCCAGCCCACGGGCTGGTCAGTGCAAACGCCGGGATTTCAAGCCCTTTGGCCAAACGCGGTAAATAATGGCTTTTCTGCTCTTCGGTTCCGTAATGCAACAGCAACTCGGCCGGCCCCAGAGAGTTCGGCACCATGACCGACACCGACAGCGCGGAGCAACGCGTGGACAACTTGGTGACGATTTCCGAATGCGCATAGGCCGAGAACCCCAGGCCGCCATAACGCTTCGGGATGATCATCCCGAGAAACCCATTCTCCTTGATGTAACGCCAGGCCTCGGACGACATATCGAGTAACTCGGTGGTCACCTGCCAATCGCGAACCAGCGCACAGGCTTGCTCAACCTCGTTATCCATGAACGATTGCTCTTCGACGCTAAGCTTGGGTACCGGGTAGGCCAACAATTTGCGCCAATCCGGGTCGCCTCGAAACAGCTCCCCTTCCCACCATACCGTACCGGCCTCGAGCGCATCACGCTCAGTCTCCGACATCTGCGGCAGGATGCTCTTGTAGACCTTGAACACGGCCTGAGAGATCAGCACCCGGCGCAAAGGCACAATCAACAAAAGAGCGGCCGCAGCGACAAGCGATACGATCAACAACAAGATCAAAGTCTGCATTAACATCAATTACTCCCTTGAGGAATCTTGTTTTCCGCTGCGACCGAACGGCGACTCCGGCGAACCCGACAACGGCGGCAACGGTGCGCGCAAACCGCCCAGCAGAAACGGCAGCAAGCGTTCGGACAATCTTGTTGCCTCACTGCGAGCCCCTTCGTCCGTGCCGGAAATGTCGGCCATTTCCTGTCCCGTAATTACATGAAGGATGTCGGTTCCGGCGATGGCATAAGACATCGATCCGAGCATGAAATGCAGTCGCCAGACGATCTCGGCTCGCGGCACATCGGGAAGCGCGCGAAACAAGGCAAGCTTGTAACGCTCGATCACTTCGGCGTACTCGCTGGCAAAAAAGGTCCGGATGAACTCGGAAGGGTTGGTCAGGGTGCGCCCCAGCAGGCGCAAGAAGGTCATTCCCCCCAGCGCTTCGTCCTGCCCAATACGCAGCAAGGTCCCGAAAAAGGCTTCGAGCACCTGCGAGGGTTTGAGCGGCGCACCCCCGGCTTGTTGCTCAAGCGCATCGAGAACCGCAATGCGTTCCTTGTTCAGCCAATCTAATCGACGCCGGAAAACTTCACGCAGCAAACCTTCCTTCGAGCCAAAGTGGTAGTTGACTGCGGCCAAGTTAACTTCTGCCGCGCCCGTCACCATCCGCAACGACGTCGCTTCGTAGCCACGCTCCATGAACAGACGCTCGGCGACGTCAAGAATGCGCTCACGAGTATCCGAAACGAGTTTATTGTCCAAGCTGTGCTTCCCGAGTTAACGACCTGCATTCAAACGTTCGTTTAAATGCTAAGGTAAGCAAGTTCGAAGTGCAACCACGAATTTCCCGGTGAAATACAATCCGGCTGATAGTCTGCTGAACTGATCGAATCGAAAAGAACAACCGGTGCGCCCCAAGCTACGCCATTTCTACAAGTAACACTCATTACTTCTTATGCCGCGCTATTCACGTAGTTACGACGACGGTCGGTACGCTCTCCCGCTTCCCGAGAAATCGCATTTCTGGAGGACCGTCGGAAAACTTGGCCCTTATCTGCTGCAATACAAATGGCGGATTTTTCTGGCGCTCTCCTGCCTGATCGCCGCGAAAGTCGCCAATGTCGGCGTCCCCCTGGTATTCAAGGCCATCATCGACCAGCTGGATGGCAACAACTTGCCGCTAGCGCTGCCGATGTTACTGTTGACGCTCTACGGTGCGCTGCGTTTTTCCAACTCGTTGTTCACTGAATTGCGCGAAATGCTGTTTGCGCGAGTCACCCAGCAAGCGGTCAGACGCATTG